>SKLG01000562.1 GCA_007123335.1 Anaerolineae bacterium
AAGAAGAGAAAGGTGCTCTGGTCCACCACGCACCCCGACTGAGGCTCGAGATAGGGGGTGTCGGTGTCGGTGAGGATCTGGTCCCAGATGCGCCCGGCGTCGTCAGTGCCCCAGGTGAACATCTTTTTGCCCGGCGCCTGATAGTGGTTGGCATAGTGGACCATGCCCACATCGTCGCGCTCATAGTAGACGCCGAAAAAGTCCTTGTCGCTGCCGATGGAAAAAAGATCGTGGGCGACGGGGATGGTCGTCCAGCGGCTCAGATCGGCGCCACCCTGGATGGGGAAGCGGTAGAGCCGCCGCCCCGAGCTGATCATATAGTCGGTGGGGTAGATGAGCCGCACATCCTCCCGCGCCGGCATCGCCGAGTTGCTCCACTGGTAAAAGTCGAGGCGGTAGCGGTGGCGATTATAGAGCTTGAGCTCCGACTGGATATAGGCGCGATCGGGGTGCAAGGTGAGAGTGACGTTCCAGCGCGCGCGGGAGCGACGCTCCATGTGGCCGACGGTCACCGACACGCTGCCATCGTCGTTCTCGCGGGTGAGGTAATCCACCGGCGAGGTGGTCATCACGTGGTGGCCCTTGACAAAGTTGAACTCGATCCCCCCACAGGTCCAGGCGCCGCGCAGACCGATGAGCGCCGGCTTGATCACCTGCGGCTTGTAAAAGATCTCACGCTGTGCCGTCTTGTCATAGGCCGAGTAGAGCTTGCCACCAAGCTCCGGCAACACCGTGAGCCGCAGATAGCGGTTCTCCAGCACTACAGCGCGATAGCTCTGCTCCATATCGGGTGGGCGCAGAATGTCGTCGCGTCGTGGGTAGGGATAGACCCAGGGGTCCGAGCGACCAAACAGGGGCGGATAGGGATCCTCTTGCACGTGGTAGGTCGGGATGACCAACATCTCTTGGCGCAGGGAAGCTTGTCCGTTCATCATGTCACCTCACGACAGATTTCTCAACGATAACCACGGTTTACAGGTTTGCCGGAAATTCGGTAGCCAAAGCCCACCAACATCCCCAGCGCGAATCCGCCGATGTGGGCGAACCAGGCCACGCCGCCGGTGGTGTTGGCGCCTAGAGCCGCCACACCTTGAAACAGTTGCAGGACGAACCAAAAGCCCAACACGACGAGGGCGGGCAGATTGATAAACGTGACAAAGATAAAGAGAAAGATCAACGTGCGCACCCGGGCGCGAGGAAACATGACGGCGTAAAAGCCCAAGATACCGGCTACGGCGCCGCTGGCGCCCAACATCGGCGTCGTCGATGCGGGGTTCATCGCGATCTGGGCGATGGCTGCGACGATGCCGGCCAGGAGGTAGAACACGCCATAGCCCACGTGGTTCAAGGTTTCCTCAACATTGTCCCCAAAGATCCAGAGATAGAGCATATTACCCGCGATGTGCAGCAGGCCGCCATGCAAAAAGGTAGAGGTGATGATGCTCCATAGCGAGTCAAGACCGGGATTCTCCACAACCTGTGCAGGGATGATGGCCGCCGAACGAATGAACTGATTGAGCGCCTGTCTGGGCAAGGTTATCTGATAGACAAAGACGATGACATTGATGGCGATAAAAAGTACCGTAACTAGAGGAAATCGCTTGCTTGGATTCGCGTCCCCAATAGGCAACATAAGATGGCCTCCTTCATCTGTAACGTTCGTCGTCGGCCGAGTCCCGCGACGAATCGTCAGTTGGCATCGAGTATAACACATCTGATAGCCGGTTACCACCCATTGACACCTCTAGGTGCACGGGTAGAATAGGATGCAATGCCATGGTAAGGGAGGTAATCACGATGCGATTGGTCACAGTAAAAGAGATGCGCGCCCTCGAACAGGCCGCCGATGACGCCGGATTGAGCTACGCCGAGATGATGGAGCGCGCCGGTGGGGCGGTGGCCGAGGCGATAGAGGGCATCGCTCCGCAGGGCGCCGTCCTGGTGTTGGTGGGCCCAGGCAACAATGGCGGCGATGGATTGGTAGCCGCGCGTATGCTGGCCGAGTGGGGATATACGGTCTCGGTGGTCTTTTGGCGGCGAGAGAATATTGAGGAGGATCCGCTCTGGAGCGCCGCTCAAGCGGCGGGCGCCCAAGCGGCGGGCGCCGAGCCGGCGGGCGCCGAAGCAGCGGACCAGGATAGCGTCGGCGAGCTGGCCCGCGACGCCGATATCATCGTCGATGCCCTGCTGGGCACCGGCGCCGAGGGGCCGCTGCGCGGCGGGTTGCCCGAACTCCTGCAAGCCGTCGATGCCGCCCTGGAGCAGCGGGCCGCCGATTCCATGGAGGAGCCCGCCCTGTCGGACCTGCGCGTCGCGCCCATCCCCGATCGGCCGCTCCTCGTCGCCGTCGATGTGCCTTCGGGGCTGAGCGCCGACACGGGCGAGATCGACGAGCGGGCGCTGCCATGCGATATGACCGTCACCTTTGCCTATCCCAAACGGGGCCACTATCTCTACCCCGGCGCGGCCCATGTGGGCGTCTTGTACGTCGCCGATATTGGCATCGGCGAGGTGGTGCCCGATGCGGATGAGAGCGATTCCCAGGTGGTGACCGCGAGCGAGGTCGCCGGCCTGTTGCCCCAACGACCTCGTTCGGCGCACAAGGGCAGCTTTGGCAAGGCGATGATCGTCGGCGGCTCGGTGACCTATACCGGCGCGCCGTGTCTGGCCGCCGAGGCGGCCTATCGCGTCGGCGCGGGCCTGGTCACCCTGGGAGTGCCTCAAGTAATTCACCCTATCGTCGCCGCACGGGTGCTAGAAGCCACGCACCTCCTGTTGCCCCACACCATGGGCGTGCTGCGCGCCGACGCCGAGCGCCCCTTGATGGAAAACCTGGAGGGTTATGCGGCGCTGTTGGTGGGTCCGGGGTTGGGGCGCGAGAAGGAGACAGGCGAGTTCCTCTCGGCGCTGCTCATGGGCCAGCGTCATGCGCCGCGCAAGGCGGTGGGATTTCAGCGCCTTCCACCGGATGACGATACCGAGCCCGAGAGCGAGGAACGCCATCTTTCGCCCCTGGTGCTGGACGCCGATGCGCTGAACCTGCTCGCCGATATGCCCCCCGAATGGAGCCAGCATCTCCCTCAGGAGACGGTGCTCACCCCGCACCCCGGGGAGATGGCCCGCCTCATCGGCGGCGAGGTGCAGGATGTGACCGCCGATCGTCTGGGCATGGCGCGAGACAAGGCGGCCGAATGGGGCTGCACGGTGGTGCTCAAGGGGGCCTACACCGTGGTGGCCTCGGCTCAGGGGCAGGTGCGGGTCGTCCCCTTTGCGACCCCGGCGCTGGCTACGGCGGGCACCGGCGATGTGCTGGCCGGCGCCATCGTGGGGCTGATCGCCCAGGGGCTATCGGGATTCGACGCGGCGGTATGCGGCGCCTATCTGCACGGCCTCGCCGGAGAGCTGGCGGAGGAGCGGAATGGCGCGGCGGGCACGGTGGCTGGCGATCTCTTGCCTCTCTTGCCCGAGGTTCTGCAACGCCTCGCGCTGTCCTGATTCCGTACGCACCTTGAGGAGTGGGCGTCGCTCATACACAGAGGCCCATCTCGGCGAGATTTTCTCGCCGAGATGGGCCTTGAATGTCACCTCGTCTGTAAAGCTGCTCTGAGCTAGATTTCGTCCCTTTGAGGGGGCAGCTCAACGTGGTCCTGGTGGACAGAGTATCCCTCTTGCGGGGTATCGCACTCGAGCTGCGACAAGAGCTCTTCTTTCTTTTGCTCAGCAGCCCGACGCCCCTCTTCGATGGCCTCTTCAAAGCGCTGCTTCTGCATCTCGATGGCATGCTCGCCACGGGCGCGCAGGTCCTCCGCCCGCTCAGTGGCCTCGTGGCTCAGCTCTTCGGCGCGATCCTTGAGCTCAATGCTCTTTTCCTTGATCTGATCACGCAGATCCTCTCCGGGCGCTGGCGCAAAGAGCAAAGCCAGAACGGCTCCGAAAAAAGCCCCAAAGAAAAAACCAGAAACAAAATCACCCGAGTTCCTAGACATGTTACCTCCTCTAGATAAATGGTCGTCGTAGATTAGCGATCGTTACGACGAGACGGCGCCACGGTCGATATGTCGGCCGCTGTGCTCTGCGCACTAGCCTTGGGCACATCCTGCTTGGGGATGCCCCGTACGCGTTTACGCAGGCGCAATAGAACCTTTGCCGCTTCCACGCCACCCTTTGTGTAGCCGATCAATTCGATCAATGGATTTACGACGGTGTCGCCTACAAAGTGCGTCGTCGTCTCGACTTTGTGCATCGTGCTGTTCGCCGAGTCGAGCAGGGGTGCAATTTCCTCGCGCAAGAGAACGACGAGTTTGCGAAGCTGCAAAAGCATGAGCGCGAGCAGTATGCCGATGATGAGCGACTCGATAGCGAGCAAGATAATGGCTACATCGCGCAAGGCCGCAAGCCACATAGGTCAACCCTCCTCAGCATAGTGCGAACGAACACGGCTTGGCGATGAATCCGCCACCCTTCTTGATGATTCTATCACACTTTGAGCCAATGCGCAACGAACATCGCCAACCAGCAGGCTAACGTGGCCTCTATGACATGCATCTGCCCGACGAGCACCCATTGCAGATTCAGCGCCTCGGCCATCGTCTGGCCCACGGCAAAGCCGATCAGACCCACGAACCAGTATAAAGCGAGGTCCAACCACCCCCGCCCAAAGAGCAGGTGGAACAGCGCCGCCCACACGGTGGCCACAGCCGAACCGAGGACAAAGAGAGGGGATGCGAACATATGTCCCTCCGTAGCTCATGATAGCGATTGGTGGCCCCAACAGGGCCATCGGACGTGTCCCGCGTCGTCGCTAGGCTTTGGTGGAGCAATAGCTCCGCTCGATGGTCCCGCCCCCCACAACCACCTCGCCCTGATACAGTGCGGCGGTCTGCCCGGGGGTGATGTCGCGCAGTGGCTGCGCAAACACGATCCGCGCCCGGTCGCCGTCGAGCGGCCAGATGCGCGCCTGCGCAGGCCGCGCCTGATAGCGAATCTTGCACGTCAGCTCGGCCCCCGGCTCTGGCGGCTCTCCGGCGATATAGGACATCTCGCTGGCTAACAGCGCGTCGCGCCCCAGCTCCTCGCGAAAGCCGACGATGAGGGCGTTGCGCGCCGGGTCAAGCGCGATCACGTACAGGGGCTGCGGCGCCGAGATCCCCAGCCCACCCCGTTGCCCCACGGTATAGGCGGCCAATCCCTGATGCTCGCCTAACAGCCGTCCTTTGCGGTCATAGATCGGCCCCGGCGTCAGAGCCTGGGGCACCCGTTGGCGCAAGAACTCGCGATAGTCCCTGGCGGCCAGAAAGCAAATGTCCTGGCTTTCGCCGCGCTGGGCCACAGGAAGCCGCCGTTGGCGCGCCCACTCGCGCACCTGCTCTTTGGTCCACGCCCCCAGCGGAAAGAGTGCCCTGGACAGCTCCTGTTGCCCCAGACGACTCAGAAAATAGGACTGATCCTTGCGTCTGTCAACCCC
>SKLG01000043.1 GCA_007123335.1 Anaerolineae bacterium
GCCGAGCGTGCGTTGGGTCCAACGCCGCTCGGCACGGGGGCGAAGAGCCGAGCAGGCGCTCGGCGCTCCCAGGATTTCGGGCAAGGCGCTTGACGTCGCTCTGGGCAGCGGTAGAATCGTGGGCAGGGCATCCGCTGGACGCTGAATGCTCTGTCATGGCTTGGCCCTTGGAGGCCAGTCGGTGCTTCGCAGGCGTTTAGACATTACATCAGGAGGACATGATGGCCGAGAGCGAAAAGGACTATACCGTAGTCGAGTTGCAGGCGCGGTGGGACAAGATCCGCATCGCCAATCTGTACGACACGCTGGACAAGATGGGCTTTCCCGATCAGTGCCTCGACCTGGGCATCCGCCCGCTCTTCCCCAAGCAGCACCTGGCGGGCAAGGCGGTCACCTGCCGGGGTGGTCGCGATCCCAGCACGCGGGAGGAGATGCAGGCCCAGGCGGCCGATGGCAAGACGACGGCGAGCTTTACCAGCGTCACCGACCTCTGCTTCCCCGGCTGCGTGGTCGTCGTCGATTGTGGCGGTGAGACCTTGACGGGCAAGTTCGGCGAGATGACTAGCTGGAACCTCATGCAGCACGGCGCCAGGGGCATCGTCCTCGATGGACTCATCCGCGACCTGCTGGGGCTGGAGGTGATCCCCAACTATACGGTATGCGCCCGTGGCACCTCGCCCATCGAGTCGGCCAAGCGCTGGAAGATCAACGCCACCGACGTGCCCATCGCCCTCCCCGGCACGCTGACCAGCCAGGTGCGCATTAGCCCAGGCGACTGGGTCGTGGGTGGGCCCGACGGCGTCATCGTCGTGCCGCAAGAGATCTCGATGGAGGCGCTGATCAAGGCCGAGGAGATCGAGGCCTTTGAGCAGGGCATGCGCGAGGATTTCGCCAAGGGGATGTCCTTCGCCGACGCCTACAAAAAGTGGGGTCGCGCCTAGTCGGACAGTATGCCACGTCCCAAAGGGAGCTCTGAAGACGGCCGCCCTTTGGGACGTGATCCATGAGATGAACGCTACTCGCGTTCCAGCCAGTCGTTCTCGTGGACGGTGCGGACCTGCTGCGTCACCTCTTGGATGCGGTCCACCAGCGGGGCCAGCTCCGCCCGCCAACGCGCCCAATAACGCGGCACCTCCTGGGGATCGACCAGCTTGACGGCCAGCTCGCCTTCGTTGGAGCGTTGCACGGGAAAGGGAACCATGCCGGTCAGCCGATAGACGATGGCCACGACGCCGCCGGCGATCATGAAAGGCCAGGCCATGCCGGCAACCAGCCCATTACGGAACGGACGCGACCTACGACTCATCGTACTGCCCCCTCGTCCCCTCAACCAGCGTATACAGCTCGTCCGCCGCCTGGTGCACGGTGATCAGCCTGGCGCCCTCGTCACCGGGCACCAACAAGCGGCCGGTCAGTGCATAGATCAGCGCATAGGCCAGCAAAAAGGTCGATAGCGCCGCGCCAATGATAAAGCCCAAACATGATCGCTTGGTGCGAAACATCCCTACCTCTCTCCTCTGGCGCTGCAACGCCGCACTCTAGTCATCGTCCCCAATAGCGAATGGCTCACCATCCCCGGTCCCTTCCGACTCTCTGGCAAAAGGACTGCCCTCACTATCCCTGGTCAGCGCGCCCAAGATCATACTGACGCCTGCCAGGATGAGAATCCCCGGCCAAAAGGCATTCAGCGCAAAAAGGATGGCTAAACCCACCAGCCAGAAAAAGCTTTGCCAGCCCAACCAACCCTTTTGATTGGCCAGGGAGGCCGGCAATCCGGCCAGGCCGATCACGGCCAATATCCAGGGCCACAAAGAGAGCCCAGGCACCAGGAACAGGATGCCGATCCCGATCAAGATGATGCCCGCGCTCAACGATTCAGAGGCTCGTTTTGCCATAGCGTCTCCCCAGCAGCCACATTCTCTTCATCCGCCATGATAACACAGCGACCGAAATTGCGCCAACCGTCATAACACGGCGACATGGCCAACGATTGCGCAGTTCTCGGCGAATAGAGTATGATCTGCGGCATGTGTTCAGCAAAAGACGCAGCCACCGCATGGCGCTATGCATACTGGAGGAGTGAATGCGATGCAGATGCAGACGATCCGCGTTCCGCAGCTAGCCTTCTACGGCGACACCAACCTGGAACTAGCGCTGCCCGCCTCGTGGCAGGTCGAGATGCGCCCCATGCCCGGCGCCGAGGCGCCGCCGTTGCGCGATGAGGAGATTCGCGCCGTGTTGGGCGATTCCATCGGCACGCCGCCGCTGCGCGAGCTGGCCCGCGGACGCCGCGAGGCGGTGATCATCTTTGATGACATCGCCCGGCCGACGCCCGTGGATCGCCTGTGGCCCTTTGTTGTTGAGGAGCTACACGCGGCGGGGTTGGGCGACGATCAAATACGCATGATCGTCGCGTTAGGCACCCATGCCGCCCACTCGCGAGAGGAGCTGCGTCGCAAGGTCGGCGAAGAGGCGCTGCGCCGCTTCCCGGTCTATAACCACAACTGCTACCAGCATTGCACCTACGTGGGCACCACAGCCAGGGGCACGCCGGTGGAGGTGAACGATGAGGTGTTGGCCTGCGATTTGCGCATCGGCATCGGCTCGGTGCTGCCCCATCCCGCCATGGGCTTTGGCGGTGGCCCCAAGATCATCCTGCCGGGCGTCGTCTCTCTCAAGACTATCGACGCCCACCATACCGCATTGAGACAAAGGCTGATCAAAGAGGGTCATGGCGCCACCATACACGCCGGGTTCGCTGAAGGACCCCTTTGGCAGGACATCGCCGACGCCGCCCAATTGGCCGATCTCGAGTTCGTTGTCAATGCTATCTTGAACGAGCGTCGTGGGGTGGCGGATATGGTAGCCGGGCATCCGGTGGAGGCATGGCGACGTGGGGTGGAGCTAGCGCGCCGTGCCTATGCTACCCTGCCCGCCGCCGACGCCGATGTGGTCATCACCAACGGCTATGGCAAAGGCAATGAGGCCATGATCGCGGCCTATGCCGCCCATCTCGAACATGGCGCATCGCCCCAGAGCCGCGACGTCGTGGCCATCTCGATGGCGCCGCAAGGCGTGGTGGTCCACTATCTCATGGGCGATTTTGGGCCGGCGACGTGGCACGATCGCACCCGCCGACAGCGCACGCTGCCGCCAGGCATCCGCTCTATGATTCTCTATAATCCCTATCCTGAGATGTCCAATCGCACCTTTTTCCAGGCCGAACCAGAGCCGTTGCTGCTCTCCGACTGGGAGGAGGTCCTCGACCACCTCGTCGCTGCCCACCCCGATGGCGCCAGAGTCGTCGTCTATCCTGACCTCACCGTCCAGTACCTCGATCCCGAGGCGCAGGCCGTGGCGATGAAATAGCCTGGCATGAAAAAAACCTCCCCGAGAGAGCCTGTGTAGGCTTTCTCGGGGAGGTGATTCGATTGAGCGGCCTCAGGCCTCGGCCAGCTCATCCAGTGCGTCGGCTACATCGGCCAGCCCCAGTGTGACCAGGCGCTCTCGCGTCGGCCAGCCCGTGGCCAGGTCCCAGCCTCGCAGACGATAGTAGGTATCCAGCATCTCGGAGAAGCGCTCCAGATCGAGACATTCCCCCTCGGTAAAGGCGGGATGCGTCAGGCTCTCCGCCGCCGACCAATCGACAGCGCGGCTACGCCCGTGGTTGCGGATGTCGATGGCGCGCAGCAGATTAAAGATGCGCTCTCCGCTACGATTCAGTTCCTCCTCGCTGGTCTCGACGCCGGTGCAGGCCGTCAAGAGCTTGGCCATGATCGCCGTGTCGGCCTGATAGTCATCGTTCAGCAGGCTAAAGACGCGAGGATATTCGTACTCGCACAGCACCAACGACTCGGCCAACATCCCCTGATCGTGATGGTAGATGGCCGGCAGGGCCTTGGTCTCGGGCTGTTCATAGGTAAACTGAGAATCGAACACGTCCGGGTTGCCATAGACGCGCTGACTGACCTCGCGCATCTTGTCCCAGGGCACCGGCCCCTGCTCTGGGCCATGCTGTGGGATGTAGCGCAGGGCATGCGTGGTGTACGAGTGGGTCGAATCGCTGGCCGGATCCCGAGTGTCGACACACCATTGCAGCACGGGCACCAACCAATAGGGGAAATAGACGTTGCCGCCGGTACCCCAGTGGGCGTTCCAGTGCGAGGTCTGCCCGGCGTGACGCGGGTAGATGCGGTCCAGCAGAGGAACGCCTCGCCCATCAAAAAGCTGGTAGGCAGCATAACAAGCACCATCGGCCAGGGCATCGCCCAATTCACCCTCGCGGAAGGCGATCTTGTGCAGCAGCATCCGCAAGAACTCGGCCGACGTGGGCACCACGTCGCGATTGTAGCCGATGGGCGTGTCAGGCACGGGGATGGGTAGGCCGTCGATCTCGTCGATCAACCCATGCTGCTTGCTCATCTCCAACCAGGGGATAATGCCATAGGAGATCTCCCAGCCGTTGAGCCCCAGATCGCTGGCCAACGCCCTGGCCTCCAGGCCGCCCCGCGGACTGGAGCGAAAGCCATAGCACTGTTGGGCCACGGTAGTAGTGCCGGGATTGTCCTCGATGGGCACGCCCATATGCATGGGATGGGCGCACGCGCTCAGGCAAAAGCCACACTTGCGCCGGCGCACAGCGTGTTGCGGACTCGGCTGTGCTGAGGGCGGCGCGCCGGGACGAGGGAGCTGGGGCGTGAGGCCCTCGCGGCTGCCCTCGCGCACCAGGTCGATCAGTCGCTCGGGGTCGGCCACCCGCACGCCGCCGGTGCCGCGCACGGCGACGGCCTTGAGCTTCTTGGAGCCCATCAGCGCGCCATAGCCGCCCTGGCCCGCCGCGTTGCCGGTCTCGGTCTGCAGGCAGGCGATGCGACACAGGTTCTCACCGGCCTGGCCGATGGAGACGACCCTCACCTTGGAGCCGTGGCGGCTGCGCAGCGCCGAGGTGGTGGCAAAGGTGCCCTGCCCCCAAAGGTCCTTGGCCTCACGGATCTCGACCTGGTCGTCTTGAATCCACAGGTACACGGGCGTTTCAGCCTGGCCCGTCACGACGATACCGTCGTATCCGGCGTATTTCAGCTCGGCGCCCCAGTGGCCGCCCATCCCCGAGCGGGAAAAGACCGGCGGCCGTTGCTGCGGCGCAATCCCCGCCACCAGCACCCGCCCCGCGCCAGAGGCCAGTGTGCCGGTGAGCGGCCCCACCATGAGGAACAAGGGGCTTTCGGGATCCAGCGCATCTACACTGGGAGAGAGCTCATTCCAGGCGATCTTGGCGGCGATGCCCATGCCACCGACGAACTGGGGCACATAATCAAGGGTATCCACGGTCCAAATCTTGCCCGACGAGAGATCGACGCGCAGGATCTTGCCCGCCCAACCAAACGTTGCAGTCATAGCCTGTTAAACTCCGA
>SKLG01000078.1 GCA_007123335.1 Anaerolineae bacterium
GCAGATACACGCCGCGACGCAGGCAGCCCAGATGGAAACGGGCCATGGCCTCCATATCCTGCCCGGCGATGTCGCGATAGTCGCGCGGCTCGTGGTCCAGGCCAAAGAGCAGCCCAAAGCGAGCGCCCACGCCCTGCACCCAGACCTTGACGCCGTGGCGGGCCATGATCTCGCGCATCCCGGCGTACAGCCGCTCGCCCAGGGAGTCCAGATGCTCGTAAAAGCCGGGGCGGCTGGCCTCGCGCAGGAAGGCGCCCATGGCCGCCACCAACACCGGCGGCGCGTTGTAGGTGCCGCTGTGCGACGCCGGGCCCACCGGGGTGCAGGTCTCCATGATATCGCGGCGCCCCAAAAACGCCGAGATGGGCATCCCGCCGCCCACCGCCTTGCCCAGCACCGTCAGGTCTGGGGTGATCTCGGTGCCCAGAGCGCCGCCGGGACGCACTCGGAACCCCGAGAGCACCTCATCAAAGATGAGCACGATGCCCAGCTCTTGGGTGAGGTCGCGCACGGCGCGCAGGAACTCGTCGGTGGGGCGGATGCCGGCCGAATCATAGTTCACCGGCTCCATGATCACCGCCGCCAGGTCGTGGCCGCGGGTGCGCAGGCACTCCTCCAGCACGTCGGGGTCGTTAAAGGGCAGGATGGTGATCATCTCGGCGCTACTCGGCGGGATACCGGCCGAGTCAGGCACCGGACGCGGCGTCTCGGCGGGGCCGGCGGCGTCCAGCGCCGGCCAGTGGCTAAAGCCCACGGTGTCGTTCACGCCGTGATAGTGGCCCTCGAACTTGACCACGCCCCACTTGCCGGTGTAAGCGCGGGCGATGCGCAGCGCGTGCCAGGTGGTCTCGGTGCCCGAGCAGGCATAGCGCACCATGTCGGCGCCGGGGAACAAGGGCAGCAACTGCTCGGCCACCTCCACCTGGATATCGGTCTCGCAGGAGAGCAGCACGCCGCGCGCCATGGCCTCGTTCACCGCGCGCACCACCGCAGGGTGGCCGTGACCCAGCAGGCTGGCGCCATGGGAGACGCAGTAATCGATGTAGCGATGGCCGTCGACGTCATAGAGATAGGCGCCCTCGCCACGGGCCATGAACAGCGGCCCTTCCAGCGCCGGGTTATAGCGCGCCGAGGCGTTCACGCCGCCCGGCATGACGGCCTGGGCGCGGCGGTGCAATGTCTCGCTCTTGGTCAAAGGGAATCCGTTCGGTGCCTTCATCACTCGCTCCTCTTGATCGTTGGATAACATGGGATAGATCCGCTTACCGCTGGACGGGCGCGCTATGGCCAAGAGATATCCGGGTCCAAAGGGTATATCGGCCGGCCCAGGCGCCGCCAGGGCAGGGCCGTCAGCTCTGGGGAGGCCGCCCCCGCCTGGAGTCCGGCGCCGCCATGTACGATAATCACCTCCTCGGTAATGTCCTCATAGGCCGCGCGAAAGGCCCGCGGCGATTTTACCTGCACCGCCCGCGCATCGGCTGGCTCTAGCCCCACGCTGCGGTAGAGCTGCGGGTCCCACTGCGACACGGCCCTCTCCATCACCAGCAGATAGATGTTGCCCTGGGTTAGCACCACCGCGCGCCCCATGTGATGCAACATGCCGCGCATGCCGGGGCCCTTGAAGCGAAACTCGCCGTCGGAGATGAGCTTGACCGTACCGCGAAACGTGACGGGCGCAAAATAGCGCGGCGCCACCGTGCCCCCCACCGACACCTCGATCTCGTTGCCCACGCCCGCCTCGATGGCCGTCGCCACCGCCAGCGGGTCCACCACGTTCAACAGCAGCGGATGGGGCAGCGGCGTCCCCGTTCGCCCTAACATGGCCAGAGCGGCCTGGAGGATGGCGGTGCTGTCGCCGGTGGAGCCCGACGTCGTCGAGTCGGCCGAATCGCAGAGCACCACCGTTCCCTCCTGGCGCGCCATCGCCCGCGCCAGGGCCTCGTCCGCCGGTACCAGCTCGGGGAAAAAGCGGTCGCGCCGCGCCCAAAAGGCCTCGGCCAGCCCTCCTGCCAGCTCCTCAGCCAACGCCTGCCGACCGTCGGTGACCACCAGGATGGCGCTGGCCACGTCGGCGGCGTCCAGCCAGGGCTGCACGGAAAAGACGCCGACGCGCAGCACCTCGGGGCGGGCCTCAATGGCCAGCGCCTGCGCCATGACCTCGTGCAGGGGGCCGACGCGGTGGTCGGCGTTCTCCGGCGGGAGGATCATCGGCAGGCGCACCAGCGCCGCTGTGGGCGCGACGCGGCCGCGCACCGTATCCACCAGAATCCGCGCCGCTGCCTCGCCGGTGGCGCCCATGTCGACGTGCGGCGCCGTCTGATAGCCCACCAGCGCCGTGGCCTTGGCCGCCATGCGCCGGGTGACGTTGGCGTGCAGATCCAGCGTGCCCACGATCGGCACATTGGCGCCCAGCAGCGCGCGCACTCGGGCCAGCACCTCGCCAGTGGCGTCGTCGATGGGCAGATCGCCTCCGACGCCGGGGGCGACCATCATGGCGCCGTGGAGCACCAACAGCACGCCATCCACCGGCAGGGCCTCCTCCAGGCGGGCCAGCATCTCGCCCAGCAGCACCTCGAACACCTGCCGTTGGATCGGCGCGCCCGACAGCGCCCGGGCGCCGATCAGCGGCACGACAGTGCAGTCCGGCTCTTTGGTCAACACGCTCAGCGCGCCCGCCTGCTCGGTGTTGGTGCCTTGCCAGCCCTGAAGCAGTTCCTCGCCACGGGCGAGCTGCCGGCCGGCGAAATCGGCCAGCTCGGTGGGTTGAGGCGAAAAGCTATTCGCTTCGTGAGTCAACATTCCTAGCGCAATGCGCATCGTCGATCTCCTCATCGTTTGTCATCAGGCGCGGACCATGGCGGGCCAGAGGCCCGCGCCCCTTCAGAGGGGTCGTCGGGACCGGCAGTCTGTCTTATGTGCGATATCATGGGGCGCGGGCCTCTGGCCCGCCGAGTTATCCACAGCTTGTCCCAAGAGTATGCCCAACCTATCCCCAATTTGTCAACAACATGTTTGGAAAGCAGATATGTCTGCAATGGTGCAGAACCTTGCAACGGTTCAGACATACAACCTGTGGGTCATCAAGAGGCAAAACCCCCAAGGACTTGTGGTGTTCTTCTCTTCCGCAACAGCAAACGCCACGGACCTCCTTGTAGACCTTGCCAGCCACCGAGCGAGATGGTAAAATCTGCCCAGTTCGCACGAGAGCATCCCGAACGACCTTGCAGGCGCTGGACATCCACCTTTCATACACGGCGCCTGACACCACCCACGAAACATCCGCTCGGGAATAGCGCCCTCTCTGGAACAGCACCCAACGGTGCGACGCGTAAGGCACGTGGACGTTGGTCCCAATACCACGGCCAGTTAATGTCCGAACCTGCATATGGACAGTGCCAGGCGTCGAGATCGACCGTCACTTGGCTTTTCATCTTTTTGTATCATTCTTATCGGCACCCTTTCGTCAAGAGGGGTGTCAAGGCCCAGACCGGGCCGTTGGACAGCCGCCGGTTCCTGCATCCGGTGGCAAGTCGACTACCAGACAGCATGGGATAGACGAGCACAGATGGCGCATATCTTGATCTATGCCCGTCCCTCTGGCTCGTCGGAGCGTATACGTCGAGGAGCTCATCGTTATGGATGCACACGGACTATGGCAGGCCTCTTTGGGCCAGCTAGAGCTCCGACTGGACAAGCCTACCTTTGACACATGGGTCAAGGATTCCCATGCCATCTCTTATGAGGATGGCGTGCTGGTGGTGGGCGTCAAGTCGGCCTATGCCAAGGATTGGCTGGAGAACCGTCTTTACGCCAGCGTCCAACGCACGGTGAGCGAGACGGCCCATCGCACCTCGGATGTGCGTTTTATCGTACAGCGCAACGGCTTCGAGCATCCGGCCTCTCCCCAGAGCGGGGCCGACCTGCTCGATCTCGAGTGCACAAACGACCATGATAGCGACTGGGAGCTCCCCGAAGGCGCCGCCTGCCGGGTGAACCCCAAGTATACCTTTTCCACCTTTGTGGTGGGCCAATCGAACCGCCTGGCCCACGCCGGATGCCTGGCCGTGGCCGAGAACCCCGGCGAGGCCTACAACCCCCTCTTTATCTATGGCGGCGTCGGCATGGGCAAGACCCACCTGCTGCATGCCATCGGCAACCACGTGATCGAGGAACAGAAACGCACCCTCTATGTATCAGCCGAGACCTTTGCCAACGGCATCATCAACGCTATCCGCCGCCAATCCACCGACGAGTTCCGCGCTCGCTATCGCACCATCGACGTCCTGCTCCTGGACGACGTCCAGTTCCTGATCAACAAGGAGCGCACCCAAGAAGAGTTCTTTCACACCTTTAACGATCTCTACCAGGAGAACAAGCAGATCATCCTCTCCAGCGATCGCCCGCCCAAGGCGTTCGTCGGGCTGGAGGAGCGGCTGCGCTCCCGCTTTGAGTGGGGCCTGACCGCCGATATCCAGCCCCCTGATCTGGAGACGCGAATGGCCATCCTGGCCACCAAGGCCGAGGCGAGCGGCGCCGTGCTGCCCACCGAGGTGATCGAGTTCATCGCCCGCGAGGTGCAGAGCAACATCCGCGAGCTAGAGGGGGCGCTCAACCGCTTTTTGGCTCTGGCGCGAATGATGGATTACCCCCTCAACGTGCAGACGGCGCAAAAGGCGCTAGGCGAGGTCACGCGGCCCCCGGTCAAGGTCAGCATCGGCGACATCATATCGGTGGTCTCGCTGTACTATGAGCTGAGCAACGACGACATTGTGGGGCGCCGGCGCACCCGCGACATCGCCATGGCCCGTCAGGTGGTGATGTATCTGGCCCGGGAGCTCACGCCCATGTCGCTGCCGCAGATCGGCCAGGCGCTGGGTGGACGAGATCACACCACCGTCATGCATGGCTATGACAAGATCGCCGCGCTGTTCGAAAAGGATGACGATCTGCGCCGCCAGTTGCTCGAGATCAAGGGCAACCTCTATGGCCAGGGTCAGCGAGCACCCTGGCAACATCAGCCGCAAGGGATATCCACGCAATAAGGGAAAAAGGGAATGGCCGAACTCTTGGTCAGCGCGCTGACGATGCGCGAGGACGACCGCGGCAGGCTTCATTTTTGGGGCGAGGTCTTTAACCTGAGTGAGACGGCGCAGCGTTGGGCCCGGGTGACGGTGCGGCTGCTCGACGGCAATGGCACGCCCCTGGTCGAGGGGGAGGACATTACCGCCCTCGAGTGGACGCTGGCCGGGGCGCGCAACCCCTTTCACATCCGCTTTCTCGATCCGCCCAAGGGCTGGAGCACCTACGAGATCACGGTGGTCGGGCAGACCCACGATTTCGCCGACGCCCAGGTGCCCCAGCCGGCGCCGGGGCTGCTGGTGGACCGCATCCA
>SKLG01000071.1 GCA_007123335.1 Anaerolineae bacterium
ACCCCAAAGAGGTCGCCGACGTTCACCAGCAGCGGGCCCATCGGATAGTAGCCCCGCCGCCGACAGTCCAACTCGTAGTGAATCGTGCGTTGCTCACGAGGCAAAAACGAGGAAACTACCCGGACGAAATTGGGGGAGCGCAACTGGATGGGCACACTCTCGTGAAGGCGCACCCAGGGGAGAGGCAAGAGCCCCTCGTTCTTGATCTCAAGGGTAACATCCACTCGCTCGCCCAAGAAGGCACGATTCATAAAGCGACGCTGAAAGCGCAGATTGTGCAGCGCCTTGCCCGCCCAGACACGCGAGAAAAAGAAAACGCCAAACAAAAGATATAAAAGATAGAAAAAAGAATCCACGCGAAAGAGCGCAGCGATGATAAAGAGCAACAGGATCATGGCCAGCATATATTGCATCAACCGATCCTCGCCGCAGACATGCCTTAATCCTCGTCCAGCTCGCCGATATCGAGGCGCGTCTCCGCTACCAAGTCCGTAAGGAGCGTCTTGGCGCTACGGCCGCGCAGCGCGCTCTCGGGCTTGATAATCAGGCGATGGCTCAGCACCACTGGAGCGAGTTCCTTGATGTCATCGGGCAGGACATGATCGCGACCACGGATGGCGGCCAGCGCCTGAGCGGCCTTGTATAGCCCGAGACTACCCCTGGGGCTGGCCCCCAGCGCCAAGTCATAATGGGTACGCGTGGCCTGCACCAGGCGCACGATATAGCCGCGCAGCGTCTCGTCCACGTTTACATCCCAGATATCGGATTGTAGCTCGATCAGCCGCTCTCCATCCACTACCTGATCGAGAGACTCGATGGGATGCTTGCGGCGCAGGTTGACCAAGATGTGTTGCTCCTCCTCAAAGGAGGGATAACCCACGTCGATACGCATCATAAAGCGATCGAGCTGCGCCTCGGGAAGCGGAAAGGTACCCTCATACTCGATGGGATTCTGTGTAGCCAGCACGAGGAAGGGCCTGGGCAGCGGTCGGGTGACCCCATCGGCGGTCACCTGATATTCGCCCATCGATTCGAGCAGCGCCGACTGGGTGCGCGGTGTGGCGCGGTTGACCTCATCGGCCAGGAGGATGTTCACGAACGCCGGCCCGGGGCGAAATTCGAATTCGCCCGTCTTTTGGTTATAGATCGACACGCCGGTGACATCGTTGGGCAGCAGGTCGGGCGTACACTGCAACCGTTTAAAGCTGCAACCCAGCGAGATGGCCACTGAGCGCGCCAGCATCGTCTTGCCCACGCCCGGCACATCCTCGATGAGCACATGACCTTCACAGAATAGGGCCACCATCACCAATTCGATGGCCTGGCGCTTGCCGACGATGACCTTCTCGACGTTCTCGACAACGGTGCGAGTGAAACGCTCGATCTCTTGAACTGGCATGCTGCGCCCTTCTCCCTTTGGTGTGATATCTGATTGTACCCTCATCATGCATGGTCGGCAACTGGCCAGAATGTTCAAACGTTGTCGATTGCCCTGCAGGCGTACAGGCCGTATACTGGCCGCATTCGATGTGGAGGTTCAGCAAACACCATGACCCAAGAGGTTCTCGCCGGCCGTCCCTATCCCCTGGGCGCTACTTGCGAGCAAGGGGGCGTCAATTTCAGCGTCTTTTCCGCCCATGCCACCGCCGTCGAGCTATTGCTTTTTGATGACGAGGATGAATCTATCGTCCGTCGAGTCATCAATCTCGATCCGGCCCGACACAA
The DNA here is from genome assembly GCA_007123335.1 of Anaerolineae bacterium. GTDB lineage: Bacteria > Chloroflexota > Anaerolineae > UBA1429 > UBA1429 > SKLG01. Next base: position 1,726 of record SKLG01000071.1, read on the forward strand.
GACCTATTACTACTGGCACGCCTGGGTACCCGATATCGGCGACGGACAGCGCTACGGCTATCGCGTCCACGGCCCTTACGAGCCGGAGCGGGGCATGCGCTTTAACCCCAACAAGGTGCTCGTCGACCCATACGCCCTGGCCGTCAGCGACGGCGGCAACTGGTCACGCGCCGACGCCTATGGCTTGGGCGACAATACCGCCACGGCGTATAAGTCGGTGGTCGTCGACCTGCGCGGCTATGACTGGGAGGACGATCGCCCGCTCCAGCGCCCCATGCGCGAAACCATCATCTATGAAGCCCACGTCCGCGGCCTGACCCGCCATCCCAGCGCTGGGGTGCAGCACCCGGGCACCTATACCGGTTTGATCGACAAGATCCCCTACCTGCAAGATCTGGGCATCTCCGCCGTCGAGCTCCTGCCGGTGCAACAGTTTGACCCACAGGAGGTCACCCGGCTCAATCCGCTCACCGGTGAGCCGCTCACCAACTATTGGGGCTATGCTCCGGTGGCCTGGATGAGCCCGCACATGGGCTATGGCACCAGCAACGACGCTCGCCGCATAGTGGACGAGTTTCGCGACATGGTCAAGGCGCTGCATCGCGCCGGCATCGAGGTGATCCTCGACGTGGTATTCAACCACACCGCCGAGTCAGACCATTGCGGGCCGACAATCTCGTTTCGTGGCCTGGAGAATGTGGCCTACTATATGCTCCAGTCCGACAAGCGCTATTACCACGATTTCACCGGCACGGGCAACACGGTGAATTGCAACCATTCTATCGTGCGCCGGCTCATCCTACACTGTTTGCAGCACTGGGTCCACGAGTTTCACGTGGACGGCTTTCGCTTTGATCTGGCGTCGGTGCTATCACGCAACGAAGAGGGCGAGCCGATCAAGGATTCGCCCATCCTGTGGAGCATCGAATCCGATCCGCTGCTGGCCGGCACCAAGCTCATCGCTGAGGCGTGGGACGCCGCAGGGCTCTACCAGTTGGGCGGCTTTACCGGCGACCGCTGGGCCGAGTGGAACGGCCGCTTTCGCGACGACGTGCGCCGCTTTGTGCGCGGCGACGCGGGCACCGTGCGCGACCTGGCCTGGCGCATAACCGGCAGTTTTGACGTTTTTGCCCAGAAGCCGAGCTACACCTCGCATCAGAGCATCAATTATATCACCTGCCATGACGGATTTACCCTGCGCGATCTGGTCTCGTATAATCGCAAGCATAACGAAGCCAACGGCGAGGGCAATCGCGACGGCGTCGACGACAACTTGAGCTGGAACTGTGGTGTCGAAGGCCCCACCGATGACGCCGAGATCCAGGCGCTGCGCCGGCGGCAGATGAAGAACCTGCTGACGCTGCTGCTCTGCGCCCGAGGCACGCCGATGATCCTCGGCGGCGACGAGATGGGCCGCACCCAGGGCGGCAACAACAACGCCTATTGCCAGGACAACGAGATAAGCTGGTTCCATTGGGAGGATCTTGACGAGGCCGCCTGGCTACACCGCTTTGCCCAGGGGATGATCGCCCTCCGGCGGCGCTATCAGGTGTTGACCCTCGATCACACCCTTGGCTTTCGCCCGCCCGAGTGCTCTCTCCACGAGAACGTGACCTTTCACGGGGTCGAGCTCCATCGGCCCGATTGGAGCCATCACTCCCACTCGCTGGCGATCCAGTTCCACGGCGATGGGCTTGGCGGTGAGGATGGCGCAGGATGTGCCGCCGACGTCTATATCATCGCCAACGCGTACAGCGAGGCCCTCGAATTTCAGTTGCCGACGCAGCATCCCTGGCGCCGCCTGGTGGACACGACGTTAGAGAGCCCTGAGGATATCGTTACCGAGGAGGATGCGGGCGCATCCTGCGTCCGCATCACATCCGAGACCTACTGCGTGGGGCCACGCTCTGTCGTGGTGCTGGTTGAGGAACGCGAGGCCGATGCCTAGTACTGAGGCTCGCGGACCTCGGGCTTGAGCACGCCGACGTAGGGCAGGTTGCGATAGTAGCCGTGGTCGTCCAGCCCATAACCCACGACAAAGCGGTCGGGCAGCTCAAAGCCCTGATAGGCCAGGGGGATGTTGATCAGCCGCCGATAGGGGCGATCAAAGAGCACGCAGACCCGCAGGCTGGCCGGGTCGCGGGTGCGCAGCGTGCGCAGTAAATAGTTCAGCGTCAGCCCGGTATCGATGACATCCTCGACAAAAAGGACGTGCCGCCCGGTGATGGTGTGCTCCAGGTCCTTGGTGATGCGCACGGTGCCCGAGCCAGTGTCCGAGGCGTAAGGGGAGATGGCCATGAAATCGAGCATCACCGGAATGGTGATGTAGCGCAGCAGGTCGGCCATGAACAGCACCACCCCGTGGAGCACGCCCACCAGCAGCGGCTGCTTTCCGGCATAGTCCTGGGAGATTTGCGCCCCTAGCGCCGCGATGCGCTCCTGCAAGTGCTGCGCCGAGATGATCGTCTCGGCAATGTCATCGCGGACATCCTCGCTAGGGACTCTCATCTAGTCCTCCAGGGCCTCTTTGCCCACCAGCTCGCTCGAGCGCTCGTCGATGCCACAGCGCTCCAAAAAGCGGGTGAAATCGCGCCGCGTCCACAGTTGGATCTGCACGTCGGGGTAGAGCTCACGCAGCCGACGGATCTTGCGGTTCTTGAAGCGGATCAGTTTTTGGCGCAAGGTGGTCAGCTCGATAAAGAGATCCTGCTCCACGAGGTAAAAGTCGGGCGAAAAGGCCTCGATCACGCGGCCCTGCTTGTCCCAGCAGAGGGGGTAGGTCATCGGCTCATAGAGCCACTCGATGCCGTAAAAGTCGAGGATACGGGCGAACTCTTGTTCGCTTGGGTGGGCGAAATCGATATCCTCGCGATTCATCTGCACATTATGCGTCGGAGAGGGGCGCGGATAGTCCTTGGGCATCAATGAGGCTATTTCTCCGGTTGATTCGGCGTCTCTTCCTTGGTATAGGCACATTATAAATGCCAGCGCGGGCCTGTCAACCACAACGAAGAGCCCAGCTCAGGCCCACCTCCCGAAGGAGATGGGCGTTGAGCAGGCGATCGTCTACGTTATGCCCCGCTGGCTGACCTAGTCTGAGATAACCAAAGGCATGGCCAAAAAGTTTGTCACTAACAAGCCGGTGGCTCGAACATCCACCGTAGAAATATTGATCCCCGCCGCCACGATCTCCAGGCGATGGTCGGGTTGCAGCACGAGATAGGGCGCCGCGAACGTATGGCCATAGCTGTCCGTGGTGCTCGATCTCAGATAGAACTGCGACTGCCGGCTGCTTGTGCCATAGGCGTCAAAGACCGAGACCTCGGTGACGCCGGAGATGGTGCTACCGGCCCGTGGCGTGACGATCACATCCGTCACGAGCAAATAGTACCCCGAGGGCACCCGCTGGTTTCCAGAAAAAGGCGTGCCGTCTGCGGCGAAACAGTTCATGAACGCCTGGCCGCCGGCAGCCACCCCAGCGCCGGGCGCAAAGCAGCGCACCGGCACCCCCCGATTCCCCATGGCCGCGCGGGCCGGGTGCAGGCCATCGGCAGTGAACATGAACAACGCGAGGACAATGACGAGCGCAACCACCAGATGACGTGCACGCAGAACCACCATGTTTGGCCTCCTACTCGATGTGTGTGAAAGCGATCGCCGATGCA
>SKLG01000417.1 GCA_007123335.1 Anaerolineae bacterium
CGCGCCAACGGGTTCTATGGCATGCACACCTTTGTGCAGGATCGCTGCGATAGGGATTATATCCGCTTCCAGTTGGATCGCACGCGTGAGCTGATGGGCCCTAATGCCTTTGTCAAGCAGTTGTTTTACCGCATCGACGTGAACACGCCCGGACCACAGAGCTGCTGGATCGACTTTGTGAATGAAAGCTACGACCGAAATCTGATCCCGGTGGTGCGCCTGCAGGGCTCATATGGCGGCCCCAACTGGATCAAGCCGCCGGCCGACTCTCCCGGCAACTATGCCACCATTGCCCAGGCCTATGCGCGGGTCGTCTCCGGCCTGCCGCGCCGCGATGGACGACTGCTCTATGTAGAGATCTGGAACGAACCCAACCTGGACATCGAGTGGGATGGGGCCGCCAATCCCGTCGAGTACGCCCACTTTATGGTGGATGTGGCCGCCGCCATTCGCGCCCTCGGCGATCCGCGCATCAAGATCCTTAACGGCGCCCTCTCGCCAGGCGGCAACATTCATCCAGTGCCCTTTATCGACGGCATGGCCACCGTGCCAGGAGCCATGCAGGCCTTTGATATCTGGGCCAGCCATCCCTACCCTGGCAACCACCCGCCCGAGTTCAACATCCAGGACGGCACGGCCCATATTTATCGTGAGCTCACCATCGACAGCTATATCCTAGAGTTGGAGCGCCTGGCCATCCACGGGCGCGCCAACGTGCCGGTGATGCTGACCGAGACGGGCTATGCCCTTGGGCACAACAACTATACCTTCCAGGGCTATCCTCCTATTGATGATCACAACCGCGCCGATTATATGGTGCGCGCCTTTCGCGACTACTGGAGCCGTTGGCCCGAGGTGATAGGCGTCTGCCCCTACCAGTTGGTGGATCCCTACGGCCACTGGTATGTATGGGACTGGCTCCACACCGATGGGCGCCGTCGTCCCCAATTCGACGCCGTGCGCGCCCTGGACAAGACCCCGTCTCTCACGCCGGGAACCCTCGAGATTCGGTTTCAGGTGACGGCCGATGCGGCGCCGGGCGCATACAGCAGCCAGGCGCAGGTCTCGGCGGCTGAGATCGGCTCGGTGACGCGCAATGGCTTGGCGCCGGTCCAGGTGACGGCGCCACCGCCTACGGCGACGCCTTCGGCCGTTCCATCGCCCACGCCCACCTTTACCCCCACGCCCCCTTTGGTCTGCCACTCGGTTGTGCAGAACGGCTGCATGGAGGGCGAGGGCGGCTGGGTATTCCCTGACACCGCCTATCCGGCGGCCATCTCGACGGCGAACCCACGCACCGGCCAACGCTCGATACGGCTGGGCATCGTCTCGGGCGATCCGGTCTTTAGCTACTCTACCGCTCGTCAGGCGATTGATATTCCCGCCAACGGCATCCTACGCATCGGTTTCTGGTACTATCCCCAGTCCGCCGACACCGATCATGGTTGGCAGTACGCCCTGCTTCTCGACGAAGAGTTCAAGTATCTGGAAACGATCATGTGGATTTCCTCAGATGCTCACGAGTGGCACTTTTGGGAGGCCATCGTGCCGCGCTATGCAGGTAGGCGGGTATGGCTCAACTTTGGCGTCTATAATGACGGCGCCGGAGGACCCAGCGCCATGTTCATCGACGATGTCGACATCGACATCTGCGGCTTTGGCAGTGCCGCCACGCCTACCCCTTCACCGACGAGCACGCCCACGGCCACGGCGACATTCACCCCAACCGCGTCACCCACAGCGGCGCCTTCGGTCACTCCTACAAAGACGGCTACGGCAGCACCGACCCATACGCCTTTGCCAACAGCCACGGCCACAGTGATACCCACACCCGCCTGCCACGAGGTGCTGGTGAACGGCGATCTTGAGGACACTGGCGGATGGAACATCCCCACCACCGCCCGACCGGCCCGCTATGTGACCGAGCCGGTGCGCAGCGGCCAAAGCGCCGTGGCGCTGGGTATCCTGCCGGGCGAGCTTGATCTGCACAGCTACAGCTCCATCGAGCAGACGGTGTATCTGCCCGCTAATCATGCACTGACATTGACGTTCTGGTATTATCCGATATCGGACGACGAACATCGCCAGGATTTCCAGTACGTCCTCCTGCTTGACGAACAGGGCCACTATGAGGCTCTGATGTGGTCTGTGTCCGATGCGCGGCAATGGACGCTGGCGAGCTATGACCTGAGCGATCGCGCCGGTCAGCGTGTCACGTTGCGCTTCGGCGTGTTCAACAATGGCCAGGACGGCAGCACTGCCATGATCATCGACGATATCTCGTTGTTGGCATGCTCATCCGTTGCTCCAGCCGCCGGGAGGCAGTATCTGCCGCTGGTGCTCAAGGAGGGGGGCGCGCGGCATCTGGTTACCCTGGCCACCAGGCATACCGATATATCCTCTGAGGCAGGGTTGCTGGCCACACCGCACGCCACAGAGCGCGGCAAGAGGGCCGTCCCTCTTGCCGGCATGATCGGCAGCGGCGACATTCGCGGCCTCGTGGTCGATAGCGCCCGTCGGCAGGTCGCCGTCGCCGCGGACAGCGAACTGGTCATTTTCGACATCTTTACCGAGCGCCCGCTCTATCGCCATGCCTTGCCGGCGCCGATCCGCGCGCTGGCCGTAGCTCCCGATACCGGAATCTGGCACGTCGCCGTCGGCGGAGGCGTAAACGGGGAACCAAGCGCCATCTATGCCATCGGCCCCACCGGCGTGATGCGACATACAGACTGGCCGGGATTGGGCGCGGTATCCGATCTGGCAGTCGGAGGCGCCGGCGCCGATGCGAGGCTCTACGTGGGCGATGTCGAGGGCCAACGCCTCGTTATGCTGGATGCCCACTCTTATAGTATAATAGGTATATCGGCGCTTCAGGCAGCTCCTCACCCGCTACGCCTTGACACAGACGTTGGCCCCAACGCCCGGCTGTATGTGGGCGAAGCGGGCACAGGACGCTTATTGGCTCTCGACGCCGATACACTGAACCCCCTTGGTCAGGCGCAATTGGGCGGTCTGGGCTATATCCAGGATATGGTTCTGGCCGATGATCGCCTCTTTGTGGCCCATGCCCTGTCACCCAAATACGGAGGCGTGTCGGTGATCGACGCAGAGACAATGGCGGTCTTGCACACGCGCTGGGGCCAGCGCGAGATACCGCTCTGGCCGGCCGACGCGTTGGCTCTTGACGCGGAAAAGGGATTGCTGTTCGTGCGCACCGCTCAGGGGCTCATCCTGTTGGATGTCCGAGATCTGAGCTGGCGCGGCATCGTCGATATAGACGCCGAGGAGCGCAGCTATTGGCCGAGGACGATGGCCAGAGACGATGTGACGCGGGGACTGTATATGGCCCGCCGCGTAGGTCCCAAAGCCGGACCGGGATTGCATTGGTATAGCGATAAAATGTTGGGCGACCTGACGATGGGCATAGATATTAACGCCATCGAGTAGCCGGCGAACAGGTCGCCAGAAGCACCAGGGAACTGAGGCATACCCATGAGCGTGACAGACGAGATCAAGGCGCGACTGGATCTGGTCGAGGTCATCGGCGAGGTTGTGCCCCTGCAAAAGGCGGGGCGCAACTTTAAAGGGCTGTGCCCGTTCCACAGCGAAAAGACGCCTTCGTTCATCGTCTTTCCCGAATCGCAGCACTGGCATTGCTTTGGCGCCTGCGCCACCGGCGGCGATGTGTTCACCTTTGTCATGCGTCGCGAGGGCCTCGATTTTCCCGAGGCGCTGCGCATGCTGGCCGAGCGAGCGGGCGTGCAGCTCACCCCGCTGGATGACGCCGAGCTTGAGGCGCGAGACGAGCTGGACCGCCTGCGTGACGTGAACCGCATCGCCGCCGAGTTCTATCATCGCCTGCTCCTGCACACACCCGAGGGCGAACCGGGCCTGCGCTATCTGGAGGCGCGCGGGATTAGCCGGCAGACGGTAGCCACCTTTCAGCTCGGCTATGCCCCTGATGACTGGCACGTCCTGGACAACTACCTGCGGCGAGAGGGCATCGACCAAGAGGACGCGCTCAAGGCCGGGGTGCTCAGTGAAAGCGAGAGCGGGGCCGTCTTTGATCGTTTTCGTGGGCGGGTGCTCTTTCCCATTCGCGATCCTCGCGGGCGCGTCATCGGCTTTGGCGGGCGGGTGCTCGACGATTCGTTGCCCAAGTACCTGAACTCGCCTCAGACGCCCCTCTTTGACAAAGGCAGCGTGCTCTATGGCATCGATCTGGCCCGTGATTCGATCCGCGAGTCGGGCACGGCGATCGTTGTCGAAGGCTATATGGACGTCATCATCCCCTACCAGTGTGGGGTGACCAATCTGGTGGCCTGCATGGGCACAGCGCTCACCGAGGCGCACATGGGGGCCCTCAAGCGCATCACCAAGACCCTGATCCTGGCCCTCGATCCCGATGCCGCCGGGTTGGCCGCAGTGGAAAAGGGAATCTCTACGGCCCATGAAGCCCTGGAACACCATATAGTGCCGGTGTTGACGCCACGCGGGCTGATTCGCTATGAAGAGCAGCTTGACGCAGAGATCCGCGTCCTGACCTTGCCCGATGGCCTGGACCCCGATGAGCTGATCCTCCAGGATCGCCAACGCTGGGACCGCCTCGTGGCCAAGGCGCTGCCGGTGGTGGATCATTTTTTCGAGCGGGCGAGGGCCGAGATCGACACCTCCACCGCCAAGGGCAAACGCAAAGCCGCCGAGCGCCTGTTACCCACCATTGCAGTCTTGCCCAGCGCCGTGGAACGCAGCCACTACATACAACGCCTGGCGCGCTGGCTGCGGATTGAGGAACGCAGCCTGTGGGACGATCTGCGCCAGTTGCAGCGCTCACGACGTAGGTCGCCCCAAAGAAGCGAGAGGGCACGAGCCCCTGAGCCTGTGCCCGCCACGCGCAGCCCGGTGCGGACATCTGCTAACGCCGATCAACCCGCAGCGATCTTGGAGGAAAAGCTGCTCACCTTCATGCTGGGTTATCCGGAGTTGATGGGTGATCTGATCATGGATTGTGGAATGGATGGCAATGTCTTTGCCCATGTAGAGAACCGCCTGATCTTTGAGCGCCTGGTGCACCACGTCCAGGAGCATCATCCCCCCGACATGGAGGCCTTTTACCAGACGCTTGACAGCGACCTATTGGCGCATGTAGAATCGCTTTTACTCAGACTACAGGCTGAACCTCCGCTTTCACCCGATTCTGTGCGCGAAGGCCTTGTCAAGTTCTTTACCCGACTGCAAAAGCTACGTCTTGACGGCCTACTACGTGAGATGAATGATGTGCAAAAAGACGCACAAGAAGAAGGGGCATCGGAGCGTGTGCGTGAAATCGTCCGGACCATTGAGCAGTTGAGGCGTGACCGCCGAGAGATCGACCGACGTTTCTACGCCGCCACGCTCACAGGCCGAAGCAAGAGAGGATTTGAATCCTAATCATGGATTCTGACGAAAGCCTAGATATCGAACAACAAAAAAGAATAGATCAACTCCTGGCCAAAGGGATCCGCGACGAGTATCTCACCAAGCAGGATCTGCTTGGCGTGGTGAGCGCGGATGCCAATCAGGACATCGAAGCGCTTACCGCTGCTTTGAGCGAGATGGGTATCCCTGTCCTCGATCAGGAGGATGAGGAGGCGCTGCTCGACGAAGAGCTAGAGCCCGAGGAGCTGGAGCAAGAAGAGGACGAAAAAGAGGACGATCAGACCTCGTTGCGCAACATCCCGGTGAGCGATCCGGTGCGCATGTACTTGCGCGAGATCGGCCGGGTGCGCCTGCTCACCGCCGAGGAGGAGGTCAGTCTCTCCAAAGCGATCCACCAAGGAATGGCAGCCGCCGAGCGGCTCGCGGAGGAGGAAGACACGCTGGCGACGCAGGAGCGCCAGGTTCTAGAGCTCAAGGTGATACAGGGCAACATCGCGCATCGACGCATGACCGAGGCGAATCTGCGCCTGGTGGTCAGCGTAGCCAAGCGCTACTCGGGCCGTGGCATGTCCTTCCTCGACCTGATCCAAGAGGGCAACCTGGGTCTGTTGCGCGCCGTCGAAAAGTTTGACTATAGCAAGGGCTACAAGTTCAGCACCTATGCCACCTGGTGGATCAAGCAAGCCATCAACCGCGCCATCGCCGATCAAGCACGCACCATCCGCATTCCGGTGCACATGATCGAGTCCATCAATCGCCTCACGCGCTCTATTCGCCGTCTTCAGCAGGAACTGGGACGCGATCCCACCCTGGAAGAGATCGCCGCCGGCTCGGAATACCTCTCTGAGCAGGATAAACGGGCGTTGGAGGCGCATCACGAGGGCGAGCGGCTATCCAACGACGTGCGCCGCCGCCTCAAACGCGCCGCCGAAAAGGTGCGCCAGATCATGGCGGTGTCGCAGGAACCGATGTCGCTAGAGACGCCGGTGGGCGACGAGGACAATAGCTCGCTGGTGGATTTCATCGCCGACGATTCGGTCATTGGCCCCGCCGAAGAGACAAACCGCGAACTGCTGCGCGAACAGGTGGTCGACATCCTGGCCTCGCTGAACGAGCGAGAGAGGGATGTCCTTGCTCTGCGTTTCGGCCTGGAGGACGGCGAAAGCCACACGCTGGAGGAGGTGGGCCAGCGTTTTGGCGTCACCCGCGAGCGGATCCGCCAGATTGAGGCCAAGGCGTTGCGCAAGCTGCGCCATCCCACGCGCAGCCGCAAATTGCGCGACTATTTATCCTGATCAACCGGCCAGACCGGCCTTGTTTGTGATCCATGATCCCGCAGCGACTTGTTTCCGGCAACCATAGCCGGACATCTGAGCTGCGGACATTGATTCTGCGGAACCTGGCGGCAAAAAGACCTTCCCTCTCCTGTAATAGCAGAATCGATCACACACATCCCACCATCCACAAGGAGCACACCATGGCACAGGTCCGGGCGATCTGATCGCCGCCATCGCCGGGATGGGCATCGGTCGCCACAACGGGCGCGCCATCCACGCTCATCCGAGCGGGTGCGTCGTCGCGCTGTGCGACCTCGTTGAGGAGCGCATGCGCGCCTTTGCCGCCGAGCTACAAGCCGATCCTGCATGCGCCCCGCTCACCTTGTACACGGACTATCGCGCCTTGTGCCAGGATCCGGATATCGACGCCATCTTTGTGGGCACCCCCAACCAATGGCATGTGCCGGTAGCGCTCGAGGCGGTGCGCTGCGGCAAGCATGTCCTCGTCACCAAGCCGCTGGCCGACTCGGTGACGGCGGCGCCTTTCGCGACATGGGCGTGCACGTGCTCGATTCCGCCTAGTGGCTGATGGGCATGACGTTGGCAGAGGAATTCGTCCATCATCTGGAGACAGGCGAGCCTCTGCATCCCACGCTGCAACTGGAACACAACCTGGAGACGATGGCCATCCTGGATGCCGGCATTCGCTCTGCCGTCAGTGGCGGGATTGAGCTGGTGGACAATGCCGTCTGGCGCATCGGGTAAAGAGGGGTCAGACGGCATCGATGCCAGCGTACCCGTCGTTTATGACAAGCGCAAGGCGCATCCCTTTTGACAAGGGCGTCACACCGTGCTATAGTAAGTCTAGTAGGATGCGATTTCAGGTTCGGCACGTCACGTTTGGGGATTACCGCCCAGGCTGCGCGTTGGCCGGGGCGGCATTTTTTTTACCAATGCGACATGCGAACAACAAAGCGATCCTACGTAAGAATCACCCTGTACTATCTTTGGAGGACGTACCGCAATGGCTGAGAGGATTCAAGGCACTGTCAAGTGGTTCAACACGGAAAAGGGTTGGGGCTTTATCTCTCGTGAAGGCGAAAAGGACGTTTTCGTCCATTATTCCGCCATCGAGGGCTCGGGCTTTCGCAACCTGGCCGAAGGCGAGATGGTCGAGTTTGAGGTCGTAGATACCCCCAAGGGCCCCGAGGCCGCTAATGTTACCAAGCTCGGCATGACCGAGACGAGCGCGCCAGAAGAGGACGAGGACGAGGGCGGTTACAGCTACGGCTACAACTACTAGCCGTCGGCATTAGCCCAAAGGGGCGGAGAGCCCGTCGCTGCGCCGCCCCCTTTTCTACACAGTCAGAACCCCCGTTATCTTTGGTAGGGTCTTTTCTGCGCCTATATCCCAGATAGCGTCGTGCGATTCGCAGGATAGGTGTACGTTGATGGACATCAAACACATCTTGATCCTGACGGCTGACGCTGGCTTTGGCCATCGCAGCGCGGCCAATGCTATCGCTGCCGCGCTCCAACAGAAATATGACGACCTTTGTCAGGTCGCCATCATCAGCCCTTTGAACAATCGACGTGTGCCGGCTATTCTGCGCAACAGCCCCGCTGACTATGATCGCTGGGTGCGCAGTGTCCCCGAGCTCTATCGCTTGGGATATGAAGCCAGCGATACCGCCGTATCCACGCTTGCCCTGGAAAGCGCCATCGTGCTGATGCTCTTTGAAGTTCTGAGCGATGCATTAGCCGAACAGCGCCCCGACGTCATCGTAACGACCTATCCCCTCTATCAGGCGCCGCTTTGGGCCATCTATACCCTGGGCCGGCAGCGCGTGCCATTGGTCACCGTGGTTACCGATTTGGCGACCATTCATCGCATCTGGTTTCACGAGGTGGCCGACCTCTGCCTTGTGCCCACACCGCAAGCGGAAAAACTGGCCCAGAGTCACGATCTGACCCGCGATCAGGTGCGCGTCACAGGTATCCCCGTTCATCCCTCTTTTGCCACCGAACGGCGTACATCCGCGGTCATCCGCAGCGAATTAGGCCTGAACCCCGATATGACAACGATCCTCGCCGTGGGGAGCAAGCGTGTGGGACATCTGGAATCGGTGTTGCACGTCATCAACCACTCGGGTCTGCCGCTGCAGATGGTGGTCGTGGCCGGAGGGGATGATGCGCTCTATCGTCGGCTGCGCCGAGTCGACTGGCATCTCCCTTGTCAGGTATACAACCTGGTCAGCAACATGCCCACCTTGATGCATGCCGCCGACTGCATCCTCTGCAAGGCAGGCGGGCTCATCGTCTCAGAATCGCTGGCTGTGGGCCTGCCCATGCTCTTGGTGGATGTGCTCCCTGGGCAGGAGGTCGGCAATGCCGAGTATGTGCTCGAGGGCGATGCAGGGGTGCGCATAGGGAATCCGGTGGACGCCCTGGAGACCCTCCATCACTGGCTGGAGAATGAAGGCGAACTGCTGAGGGAAAAGACTGCCAACGCCAGGCGTCTGGGCCGTCCCCAGGCGGCGCTGGAGATCGCTGACCACATTTGGAAGCTGGCATCTGCATCCTCCGTCGATTCCTCCACCGTGGCGCGCAAGGGGCAGCAGAAGCTCAAGCGCCTCCTTGCCAGCTTGACCTCGCAACGGGAATCCAGAGAGGACACGAAACAGGGGAAATAGAAGTCTGGTGTGTGAAACATCGGCTCATCGCCCGCGAATATTTCTCAGCTCGTGTTTACCCCAGGTTGATCAGCACCACAGCCGCCACGGCCAGGACCATGCCCCAGCTCTCGGTGCGTAGAATACGCTCACGCCACACGATCCGGGCGAACAAGGCCACGATAACCAGGCCCATCGCGCTCTGAAAGGGAAAGACCAGCACTCCCGAAAGCTGTGCCAGCGCCATGACAAGCGCCAGATTGCTGAGGGCGTTGCAGAGGCCGAGAGTCATACCCGGCCCGATATCGGCGCGGGTAGTGCCCTGACGATGCCCCTGCCAGGCGACCAGGGTCACCAGGGCAGCGGTGGCAAAGAGCGTCCCCAAGAAGAGAGCTCCCTGCTCCGGCACGCCGGTCTGGTGAAAGGCGCGCACCGTTGTGGAGCATAGGCCGGTGCTGATAAAGAGCGTCGCGAGCAGGGCGAGGCCACGCCGATCCAGGGGGAGGCGCTTGCCATTCTGCGCCGTCGATCGCCGATAAGCCAGCAGTGGTAACGCCACCAGCGCCACCCCGGCGCCCCAGGCCTGCATGGCGTCGGGGCGTTCTCCCCAGGCGAGGATCGACAGCGCCACCGGGATGATGACCGATAGCCGCAAAATGGCCGTGGCCACGGAAACGCCGCGCGCCTGCATGAAGCGAAAGAGAAGCAGATAGGATCCCGAGTAGACCAGGCCACCGAATGCGCCCAGTAGGAGTGTTGTCGGGCTGATCGGCGACACAGGGGACAGCCCCCACCGCGCCAAATGGATGGTCGCCGCCGTCATATAGTTCACGGCGCCCACGGCCCACAGGTTGCGCTGGCGCAGTTGGGCGTCCCGGACGATGAGGCTAAAGGCAGCCGAGAACAAGGTCGCGGCGATCAGGGCAGGCATGGCATCCTCTCATATCTTGGGGTAACCCAGCGATTATAGCCCCATGGGTTCCAGCCGCAAATCATCGCATCTGCGCATTTGCTCTGGGCTACGAATCCTCTAGAATCGGCGCAACGGAATCCATCGCATCTTGCAGGAGCATCCACAACATGGCCTGGAGCATCGCCCAACTGCGCCCCGAACACGCCGCCGCCGCCGCCGAGCTGCACCGCCAGGGACAGCCCGGCACCTTTTTGACCCGCCTGGGCGCATCCTTTCTCACCGCGCTCTATGCGCAGATGGCCCAATCGCCAGTGTGCGTGGGCGTCGTGGCCCTCGACGACGCGGGACAGGCTATCGGCGTCGCTGTCGGCTCGACGGACACGAACGCCGTGTTCAAAGAAATGATCCTGCGGCGCGGACTGCGCCTGGTCTGGCCGGTGGCCGGCGCTGTGCTGCGCGATCCGGGGCTGGTCCGAGGGGTTCTGCAAACGCTGCTCTATCCAGAGCAAGCCGGCGGTGATGAGGTTGGCGACGACGTCGGCGAGTTCCTGTACATCGGCATCGCCCCACAGCTTCGCGGCCAGGGCGCCGGCCAGGCGTTGTACGAGGCATTGGTGGAGGGGATGCGCGCGCGAGGCATCCGGCGCCTGGGGTTGGTGGTAGAGGCCAGCAACGCCGGCGCCCGGCGCTTTCATGAGCGCAATGGGTACCGTCCCCAACGCGAGCTCACCATGTACGGACGGCCGATGCTCTGGTACGAGGTCTCGCTGGCCGAGGGCGACGCGCCACCCCCGGCCTCATCGATCGAAGCCTAATCGTTAGGGAGCAAAGGCACCAGCCGCTCCAGAATATGGGCGCCAGTGTCGAGCTGCCCCCGCTCCACCTGGTGCGTCAGCGCGATGATCGCCTCGTTCATCGGCGTCGGCAACCCCAGTTCGCGGCCCTTTTGCACCAGATAGCCGTTCAAATAGTCCACCTCGGTGCGCCGCCCCTTGAGCACGTCCTGTTGCAGGGAAGGACGCCCCGGCTGGCCCAAATGCGTGATCTGCTCCGGCGTGAGATGGCGCACGTCTCGCGCTCGGGCCATGGCGTCAGCCTGCACCTCCAACGTCGCGCGGCTCTCGGCCTGGGCCAGCTCGGCGACGTTCATCGCCGTCACCGTCTCTAGCGTGAGGCCCATGGTCACGGCGATGCGCGCCCCCTCGTGTCCGGCGGCCACGCGAATGAGGTTATCCAGCCGCAACTGCTCCGCATTGAGCGTCGCGCCCTCGTCGCCCAACAGACCCGATACGGCGTTGCCCATGCTGTTCCACAGCAGCTTGCTCCAACGCGTGCCCCAGATGTTGGTCGTGGGCTCGCTGTGGCCGATGACCTGGAGCATGTCCACGACCTTGAGCACCCTGGCGGTGACCATGCCCGATAGCTCGCCCACCGAAAAGGCATGGAGCGTCATGGGATCGGTGCGCACGATATGCCCCGGCTCATAGACGCCGGCGCTGATGGTGGTCACGCAGCCCACAGTGCGATGGTAGCCGACCACCTGAGCCACGGGCTCGTCGTTCATGGCGTTCATCGACGGCAGGACGAATCCCGAAGGCGCCAGGTGAGGGGCGATGAGATGCGCCGACCAGACGGTATCGTACGACTTGACCGACATGAAGACGATGTCGAACGGCTTCCATTCCCGGCTCAGTTCGTACAAATGCAGCGTCTTGATCGGAACCGTGAATCGCTCCTTCAGATCGGTGAGCGTCAGCCCATCGCGACGCATGACGTCGATATGCGCCGCCCATTGGTCGATCAAGGTCACATCGTGCCCTGCCCTGCTCAGATAGGCGCCGATGGATCCACCGACGCCCCCAGCACCGAGAACCGCTATTCTGGTCATCTCTTACTCCTCTGGAATGTTGGCGTCCCCTGAGCTGACGGGCATCCAAAGCTCAGCGCCCAGGCAGACACCTGGCAACGCCTGTGATCATAGCGCCTTGAGCGGCAGCCGTCAACGGGATCGCGAGTCTATCTGTTTGACGACGCGCCATCCGCGACGTACGATAGTCCGCAGATAGAGGCCCGACCATGAGACTGTCCATGCGATCGAGCACATCATCATGCACCGCAGCGGAGGAGACCCATGTCTACGCCATGGAGCAAAGCTTTTGATTTCAGCGGCAAGGTCGCCGTGATTACGGGAGGCAGCGGGGTACTGTTCAGCACGTTGGCCGAGGCCCTGGGCGCCCAAGGGGCGGCCGTCGTCGTGGTGGGCCACGCGCACCTGGAGCGCGCCCAGGCGGTGGTGGATCGCATCCTTGCAGGAGGCGGCCGTGGTCTCGCCCTGGAGGCCGACGTGCTGGAAAAGGCCTCGCTGGTCGCCCTGGCCGACGCGGTGTTGCGCGAGTACGGTCGCGTAGACATCCTCGTCAACGGCGCCGGAGGCGCCCGCCCTGAGGCCACCACCAGCGAGGAACGCGAGTTCTTTGACCTGCCCGAGGATGCGTTACGCTGGGTGATGGACCTGAACCTGATGGGCACTCTGCTCCCCTGTCAGGTCTTGGGCCGGCAGATGGCCCAGCAAGGCACGGGCACGATCCTCAATATCGCCTCGATGAGCTCTTACAGGCCCCTCACCCGCTCGGTGGCCTATTCCGCCGCCAAGGCTGCGGTGGTCAATTTCACCGCCTGGCTGGCCGTGCACATGTCGCAGAACTATTCGCCACACATCCGCGTCAATGCGCTGGCCCCCGGCTTTTTCCTGACGGAGCAGAACCGCTTTTTGCTCTACGAGCAGGATGGGGAGACCCTCACCGAACGAGGGCGGCGCATCCTCGACCATACGCCCATGGGTCGCCTGGGCCGCGCCGAGGACCTCGTCGTGCCGGCTATGATGCTCCTATCCGACGAAGCGGCCTTTGTCCATGGCGCCACCCTGCCGGTGGACGGTGGCTTTGCCGCCTATGGCGGCGTCTGACCTAATCGGAGCCCAAGAGGATATCCCGCGCCGTGGCCATGCCGACAACAGGGCCGGCCACCAAAGATAGGGACAGGATGGCCACCTCGTTTAGCAACGTGCTATCGGGTGAGGGCTGGCCACAGATGCGGCTGAGCAGCGCGTCGAACGTATTGCCGATGAGATTGGTCATGGTGATCAGACGAATCAGCGTCAGCAGATCACGAGCCGTGGTCGAGCCATAGTGCTCCACCAGGCGCTGAATGGCGGCATGATCGGGGTCGCCTGCGCTCTCGGCAAAATGCTGGGCAAAGAGGATGGCCGGCACCTCATCCATGGGCACATCGTCAAATTCGCCGGTGAGCAGGCGGGCCGCTTCCTCACCGCCGATCCCCTGGCGCAGCGCGTATCGGGTGTGGGCGTAGCTACAGTAACGACAGCCGTTCACCCCCGTGACCGCCAGCATGACGCGGCCCACAAGAGGTTGGCTCAACTCGGGATTGTTCCGCATGGCGCTCAGCATCCACGGGTTTCTGATCAAGGCGCGCATATCCTCAAGAAGATGCTGCGCGTCGCCATACACCCGGCGTTGAAAGGGCGGGCAGACAGCCCTGGCCCTTTGATAGGCTCTGGCCAGCACGGCGGCGACCGTCACCCCAACAGCGGCGCCGAGGAGCGCATAACCGGTTTGCTTTTTTGCCATCGCTCTGTCTCTAACCCCCTCCCCTTTTCTCCATCGTCCCAGCCGTCGCTAGTGCAACACGACACGGTGGTAGCGCTTTTTGCCCGCCCGAAGCAAGAGGCTGTCGCCGTCGAAATCCTCCCGGCGCACCATCTGCTCCGGCGTATCGACCCGCTCCTCGTTGAGATAGGCGCCGCCCTGCTGAATGAGCCGGCGGGCCTCGCTGCGCGAACGGACCAGGCCGGTTCGCTCGAACAGATCGGCAATCAATAGCCCCTCATCGAGGTCCTCGGCGTCCAACTCTAACGTGGGCAGAGCATCCTCTTCGACCTCGCCGGCGCCGAAAAGCTGCCGTGACGCCTCGCGGGCGCGTTCGGCCTCCTCTTCACCGTGGGTGATACGCGTCGCCTCGTAGGCCAGCACCTCCTTGGCTTCGCGGATCCGCGCCCCCTCCAGACTGGCCAGCTCGTCGATCTCTTCCAGGGGCAAAAAGGTATAGATGCGCAAAAAGCGTTCCACATCGGCGTCGTCCACGTTGATCCAGAACTGGTAAAACTCATAGGGCGATAGCCGGTCGCCGTCGAGCCATACCGCACCGCTGGCCGTCTTGCCCATCTTGGCTCCAGAGGCCGTGGTGAGCAGCGGGAAGGTCATGGCATAGGCCTCACCGCCGATGACCCGCCGGATGAGATCCACCCCGGCCAGGATGTTGCCCCACTGGTCATTGCCGCCCATCTGCAAGATACAATCATGGCGCTGATAGAGCTGCAAGAAATCATAGGCCTGGAGCAACTGATAGTTGAATTCGATGAAACTCAGCCCGGTCTCCAGCCGCTGGCGATAGGCCTCAGCGGCGAGCATGCGGTTCACGCTGAAATAGCGGCCGATGTCGCGCAAGAACTCGATATAGTTGAGCGGCAACAACCATTCAGCGTTGTTGAGCACCAACGCCCGCTCCTCGCGAAAATCTACATAGCGGCCAATCTGCCGCTTGATCGCCTCCAGGTTCTGCTCGATCTGCTCCACGGTGAGCATCTGACGCATCTCGGTGCGGCCGCTGGGATCGCCGATCATCCCCGTCCCGCCGCCGACGATGACGATGGGCCGATGCCCCTGGCGCTGCATGTGGGCCAGGGCCATGATGGTGAACAGGTGGCCAGCATGCAGACTGGAGGCGGATGGGTCGTAGCCAACATAGCAGGTGATGGGATGCTCCAGCGCCTGACGCAGCCCCTCCTCATCAGATACCTGCTCGACGAACCCGCGTGCCTTGAGAATATCGTACGCGTTGGCCATGCTCTCCCCTTTATATAGACGACCCATCTGCACAGCAAGCTGCAACGGAAACCCAGATGCGGGAAGCGGGGCACTTGACAGCGCCGCAAACCCGGCTAGCATAGGGGAGATGGTATTCTGCCCGTGGGCCTTTGTCAAATACCCGGACAGGCGCACTTGAGGCTGGCGTTGGCATCGTATAGGCTCTTTTTCTCGCACTGCCACAAAGGGAGACGCTCTTGAGCGAAATCTGGGCCGCGATCTTGATCACCATGGGAGCCGGTTTGATCCAGGGATTGACCGGCTTTGGCTTTGGGCTTTTTGCCGTGGGGCTTTTGGTCCTGACGATGCCCATTGCCGACGCCGTGGTCATCACGGCGTTCATGTCGCTGGCGAGCAGCGTGTTGAACCTGATCTCCCTGCGCCATGATCTGAACTGGCGCGACTCGCGGCCGCTGATCCTGGCCTCACTGCCCGCCATGGCCGTGGGCATCTATTTGCTCAAGAACCTCGACCCCGGCATGCTGCAGATGGGCATCGTCTTCATGATCCTCGCCGGCGGCGCCGTGAGCCTCTGGGCGCCGAACCGCGCCCTGATCACCCGCGAGTGGCCGTGGGTCTATCTCGCGGGCTCTATCGGCGGCCTCTTTGGCGGAGCGCTTAACATGGGCGGACCGCCCATCGTGCTCTACTCGCTCCTGCGCGGCTGGGAAAAGGCGCGGGCCAAAAGCCTGATGGTGACCTATTTTGTGGTCATTGGCGTCATCCGCATCGTGTTCTTTTTCCTCGCCGATGTGGCTACTCCCCAGGCTCTGCAGCTCAGCGCCATCGTCCTGGTGCCGGCCATGCTGTGCGCCTATGGCGGCGTGATCATCTTTCGCCGGCTGAGCACGACCCTGTTCCGCTACGCGGCCCTGGCCGTCCTGATGGGCATCGCCGCCCGGATTCTGGTCACCTGAGCAGATCGCGATTTCCGTCCACTTTTATTCAGCGCCACCAGGAGGAACAGCCCGCTTGATCGTCTTTGCCAACATCTTTGTCAACAATGTCCTCCCCGTGTTTCTCGTCATGTCGGCCGGGCTGATCCTCGACCGGGTGCTGCACGTCGATAAGCGCAGCCTGGCCAGGGTGGCCCTCTATGTGCTGACCCCCGCCCTCATCTTTTCGCGCATCGTCCAGTCGCCGGTAGACCCGGCCGAGTTTGGGCGCATGTTGGTCTTTGTCATCGTCATCACGCTGGCCATGTGCGCCCTGGGCCTGTTAGTCGGACGCTTGCTGAGGTGGTCTACCCGTGAGAGCGACGCCTTGGTGCTCAGCGTCGCTTTTTTGAACGCCGGCAATTTCGGCCTATCGGTGGTGCTCTTTACCCTGGGCGAGGTGGGGCTGCAACTGGCCACCGTCTTTTTCGTCGGCTGCAACTTTACCTCCAACACGCTGTCCGCCTTTTTCGCCGCACGAGGGAACCATGGCGCACGCAGCGCATTGCGCAAGACATTGTGCCTGCCTGGGCTATGGGCTTTTCTGGTGGCCATGAGCGTGCGGCTGATCCAGATCGCGGTGCCGCCGGTGCTGCTCAATCCGCTGATAACCCTCGGCAACGCCTATATCCCGCTGATGCTCATGCTCCTCGGTCTGCAACTCTCCCAGACGCGCATCGGCAAGCGATATGGCAAGGTCGCGGTGGGAGTGGGGCTGCGCCTGCTTATCGGCGCCGTGGTGGCTTTGGGCCTAGCGCCGTTGATGGGCTTGCAAGGGTTGGCCTACCAGGTTGGCGTGCTGCAGGCCTCCATGCCCACGGCGGTGAACTCGTCGCTCATGGCCGTCGAGTTTGGCGCCGATGAGGATTATGTGGCGAGCTGCATCTTTTTCTCCACCCTGCTCAGCAGCATCACGCTGACCCTCCTTATCGGCTTCTTGCAGGTATGAGGACTCTTGCCCGGGAGCGCCGAGCGCCATCTGCCGGGCACCCAAGAAGGTGCCCGGCAGCTCCTTGAAGTGGCGCCTGGAGCCATCTGGACGTACAATAATCGGCGAAGGTAGCGCCCCACGTGGCCGCAGACGCTATCACAGCGACAGGAGGAGACCCATGGCACCATGGCAGGACTATATCGCTGAGCACCAGCCCCGCTTCCTCGACGAACTGATCGAGTTTCTGCGCATCCCCAGCATCTCGGCGCTGCCGGAACACGCCGCCGACGTGCAACACGCCGCCGAG
>SKLG01000523.1 GCA_007123335.1 Anaerolineae bacterium
GAGGAGGAGCTTGACGATACCCGCATTCACGCGCAGCTCATTGGCCCCGGCGGTGAGAACATGGTGCGCTACGCCTGCGTCATGGACGGCCTCAAGGACGCCGCCGGACGCGCCGGCCTGGGCGCCGTCATGGGCTCCAAGAAGCTCAAGGCCGTCGTCGCCCGTGGCACCATGTCGGTTGATGGTGAGGATGCCGACACGATCCGCGCCATGGCCCGCCGCGCGGTGCAAGAGATCAACGAGGGCACCCGTGCCGCTGGGCTGCACAAGTGGGGCACGGCCGGCGGCCCTATGGAGGACGGCATGCTCTCGGGCAACCTGCCCATCCGCAATTTCCGCGATGGCGAATGGCCCGAGATCAAGGACCTGGAGTATATCTGCGACCGCATCGGCATCGGCATGGAGGGCTGCTGGGCGTGCGCCGTGCGCTGCAAGAAGGTGGTGGCCGGCGAAAAAGAGGCCTATAAGGTCGATTCCGATTACGGCGGGCCCGAGTACGAGACCCTCGGCTCGTTGGGCTCCACCTGTGGCGTGAGCGACCAGATCGCCGTCTCCTACGGCAATCAGCTCTGCAACGCCTACTCGCTGGACACCATCGCC
This sequence comes from Anaerolineae bacterium, assembly GCA_007123335.1. Classification (GTDB taxonomy): domain Bacteria; phylum Chloroflexota; class Anaerolineae; order UBA1429; family UBA1429; genus SKLG01. Next base: position 601 of record SKLG01000523.1, read on the forward strand.
ACCGGCGTGACCATCGCCTTTGCCATGGAGTGCTATGAGAAGGGCTTGATCACCAAAGAGGATACCGGCGGCATCGAGGCGAATTTTAACGACGGCGACGCCATGATCGCCCTCATCGAAAAGATCGCCAAGCGCGAGGATATCGGCGACCTGTTGGCCGAGGGGATGGTGCCGGCGGCAGAAAAGATCGGCGGCGACGCCCTTCATTTCGCCATGCAGGTCAAGAACCAGCCTCTGCCGATGCACGAGCCGCGGCTCAAGCGTGGGTTGGCCATCGGTTATGCCGTCTCGCCCACCGGCGCCGACCACTGCCACTCGCTCCATGATACCGGCCTGGTCAGCCCCGATGAGGACGGCTTTATCGCTAACGCCCGCCTGCGCGGCATGGGCATCCTGGAGCCGATCCCCTTGGAGAGCCTGGGGGCGGACAAGGCCCGCGCCACCGCTGCCAACTCGATAGCCTCGATCGTGCTCAACTGCGTGACCATGTGTTCCATGCCCGGCTGGAGCCTTGAGGAACTCACCGACATGGTAAATGCGGCCACCGGCTGGGACGTCACCGACTATGAGCTGCTCAAGATCGGTGAGCGGGCGCTGACCCTGGCGCGGGTGTTCAACATGCGCGAGGGGTTCACCATCGATGACGACCGTCTGCCCGAGCGCAGCTATGGCCCCACCATCGGCGGCGCTTTGGCCGATGGCGGCATCGACCGTGAGGAGCTTCGTGAGGCGCTGCATTCCTTCTATGGCGTAATGGGCTGGGACCGGGAGACCGGTGTGCCCACCGCGGGCAAATTGGAGGAACTCGGCGTCGGCTGGGCAGTCCAGTATCTGCCTCAGTAATACATGCGCCAGCACATGGCCGCCGGGCCCAAGCCCCATTTGGGCCCGGCGCTTTTTCTATATGGAGCCGTCTGCAGACTGTTGCCACAGACGATGGCCGACGCTTGGTGCCTGCGCCACCATCGATTATACTTGGGCGTATCCGAGCTCGTGGTAAATTGCTGCACGCGCTGATTGTGAGGGTACTATTCTGCGCGCATTGATCACCGGCATCGCCGGTTTTGGGGGTAGCCATCTCGCCGATTATCTCCTGACCCTGGACGGCATGGAGATCGTTGGCGTTGGCCTGCCCACCGATCGCCTGGATAACGTCGAGCACATCCTCCCGCAAATCTGCGTCCAACGCCTCGATCTTGGCGTCTATGCCGACGTCGTGGCGCTGCTGCGCGAGGTACGACCAGATCACATCTATCATCTGGCCGCGCAGGCCTCGGTGCCGAGGGCGTGGGCAGATCCCGAGGCCACGCTGTGCAACAATATCGTGGCGCAGCTCAATGTGCTGCGCGCCTGCGTTGAGATGGATCTAAAAGCGCGCATTCTGGTGGTGGGCTCGGCGGATGAGCATGGTCTGATCCCCGAGGAGGAGATGCGCGAAAACTCGGGGATCGGCGAGGACGCGCCGCTGCGACCGGCCAACCCCTATGCCGTCTCCAAGATTGCCCAGGATTACCTGGGGTTGCAGTATCACCTCAGCCATGACCTGCATATCGTGCGTGTGCGACCCTTTAACCACATTGGGCCACGGCAGGGATTGGGCTTTGTGGTGCCCGACTTTTGCCAACAAATCGCCGCCATCGAGGCCGGGGAGCGTGAACCGATCATGCGGGTGGGTAATCTGGAGGCGAGGCGCGATATCAGCGATGTGCGCGACGTGGTGCGCGGCTATTACCTGGCGCTGACCCGTGGCAAGGCCGGGCAGGTGTACAACATCGGTTCGGGCCAGGCGCATGCCATCCGCGACATCCTGGATCGCTTGCTGGATATGAGCCGCGTCGCCATCAACGTCGAGCCTGACCCGGAGCGGATGCGCCCCAGCGACGTGCCCATTATGGTCTGCGACAATCAGCGCTTTGTGAACGATACCGGCTGGCAGCCGACCATCGCGCTGGAGACCAGCCTGCGCGACGCCCTCGACGACTGGCGCAGTCGAGTGACTGTGAACGTTAGGCGCGATGAACGATTGTGTGATTGATCATGCTTCATAAGGAGTCATCGTGAACAAAAAGGCACTCATCACTGGCGTCACCGGGCAGGATGGATCCTATCTTGCCGAATTCTTGCTGGAGAAGGACTATGAGGTCGTGGGCATGGTGCGGCGGGCCAGTACGCCGCATTATCAGCGTATCGGGCATCTGGATGGCCGCTTGACGCTGGTGGAGGGCGATCTTTTGGATCAGGTGTCGCTCATCGGCATCCTGCGCGAGCACCAGCCCCAGGAGGTCTATAACCTGGCGGCCCAGTCCTTTGTGCCTACCTCGTGGGCCGAGCCAGTGTTGACCGGCGAGTTCACCGCTCTCGGTGTGACCCGCGTCCTCGACGCCATCCGCATGGTGGACCCCTCGATCCGCTTTTACCAGGCCAGTTCCAGCGAGATGTTTGGCAAGGTGCGCGAGGTGCCGCAGACGGAGCATACGCCCTTTTACCCGCGCAGCCCCTACGGCGTGGCCAAGGTGTACGGGCATTGGATCACCATAAATTATCGCGAGAGCTATGATCTTTTTGCCGTATCAGGCATTCTTTTCAACCACGAATCGCCTCGCCGCGGGTTAGAGTTCGTCACCCGCAAGGTGACCCGCGCCGCCGCCAGGATCAAGCTGGGCCTGGACGATACGTTGCCTATGGGCAATCTGGACGCGCTGCGCGACTGGGGGTTTGCCGGGGATTACGTGCGCGCCATGTGGCTGATGCTCCAGCAGGACGAGCCCGATGATTATGTGATCGCCACCGGCGTGCGGCATTCGGTGCGCGAGCTCCTCGATCATGCCTTTGGCATCCTGGGGCTGAACTATGAGGACTATGTCGTGATAGATCCACGCTTTTTGCGCCCCGCTGACGTGATCGACTTGGTGGGCGATGCCTCCAAAGCGCGCCGCAAGCTGGGCTGGGAGCCCACGGTGACCTTTGAGCAGTTGATCGAGATGATGGTGGAGCACGACCTGGCGGAGCTTGAATCCGAGTTGGCCCGCGGGCAAGTACGAAAAAGATGATCGAACTCGGGCTTGACCAGTCCGAGAGCAGGTTGGTACAAGGGAGGAAAGGATGAACAGCATCAAGTTCGGGACCGATGGTTGGCGAGCGCGCATCGCCGACGACTATACCTTTGAGAATGTGCGCTATTGCGCCCAGGGCACGGCGGCGCACCTGGTGGCCGAGGGGCTGGCCGAAAAGGGCATGATCGTCGGCTACGATACCCGTTTCCTGTCAGAAGAGTTTGCTCGTGCCGTGGCCGAAGTTCTGGCCGGCAACGGCGTTCGTGTGTATTTGGCCAACAAACCCCAACCCACACCGGTGCTCTCCTACGCCATCCTCCCGCGCAAGACTGCCGGAGGGGTATGGATCACGGCCAGCCACAATCCGCCGCAGGACAATGGCTACAAGCTGCGCTCCTCCTATGCCGGCGCCGCAGCGCCCGAGACGCTGGCTGACGTCGAGGCCAAGATCGCCCAGGCCCAGGAGAAGGGCCGAGTTGAGCGATTGGACTATGATCGGGGCATCAAGCAGGGCCTCATTCAAGAGGTGGATGTCGAAGAAGCGTATATCGAGCAGCTCGCCAAATTGATCGACGTGCAGCCGATTCGCGACGCCGGGCTGCGTTTGGCGGTGGATCCCATGTGGGGTGTGGGCCAGGGCTGGTTCCCGCGCCTGTTGGATGGTGGCAAGACAACGCTCAACGAGATCCATAATGAACGCCAGCCTCTCTTTCCCGGCATGCGCCGGCCTGAGCCCATCGACGAGAACTTGCAGGGGCTGCTGACCGTCATCCGCGAATGGGGCGCCGACGCTGGTGTGGCTCTGGACGGTGACGCCGACCGCGTGGGCTTTGCCAGCGAGCAGGGCATCTTTGTGAATCAGCTCCAGGTCTATGCGCTGCTCTCCTATTACCTCTTGGAGGTGCGCGGATTCCGTGGGCCGTTGGTGCGCACCATCAGCACGACGGTGATGGCCGACAAACTGGCAAAGCACTATGGCGTGGAGGTCTATCAAACCAACGTCGGCTTTAAATTCGTGGCCCCCGAGATGATGCGCGTCGACGCGCTCATGGGCGGCGAGGAGAGCGGCGGCTTTGCCTTTCGCGGGCACATCCCCGAGCGCGATGGTATCCTGGCCGGGCTTTACCTGCTGGATCTGATGGTTCGCCGGGGGAAATCACCCAGCGAGCTGCTGCAAGAGGTGTTTGACCTGGTGGGGCCGCACTATTACGATCGCATCGATCGGCGCATGCTGCCGCAGGACAAGCCTGCGGTGGAGGCGAGAATCCAAAAGGCCGAGCCCGAGCAATTGGCCGGCCTCAAGGTCACCGAGGTCCTCAAGGACGGCTACTACCGCTACTCGTTGGAGGACGGCGGCTGGTTGCTCATCCGCTTCTCGGGCACCGAGCCGGTGATCCGCGTCTATTGCGAGACCACCGACGAGGGGCGCGTTGAGGAGCTGCTCCACGAGGGCCTTGGGATGGCCGGGCTCTCGATCTAGCGTATGGCATGGTTCGATAGCCACACCCACCTCGAATCACCGCGCTTTGACGAGGACCGCGAACAGGTCATCGCCCGCGCCAGGGAGGCCGGTGTGACGCGCATGGTCACCTGTGGCTCGGATCTGGAGACGAGCGGGCAGTGCGTGGCGATTGCTGCCGCCCACGGAGGGGTCCATGCCGCCGTGGGCGTGCACGCCCATGAGGC
>SKLG01000092.1 GCA_007123335.1 Anaerolineae bacterium
GAGGACGGCGACGCCATCGTCCCCGACAAGCCCGGTCTGGGCTGCGAGCTGGACATGGACGCGCTGGAGAAATACCGCATCGACAAGTAGCAAGGTGCTCCGCCACCTCCCAAAGGTCCCCTTCGGGAGGTGGCGAACAACGCGTCAGAAATCGCGCACCGACCCATCCAGCCCCACGAGGCGCGGCTGCTCTGTGGGGCGGAAGGGCTTGCTCTCAGCCAGCGCCTCGTCAAAGGTGACGCCCAGCCCCGGCTCCTCCAGCGGCAAGGCATAGCCGTCGACCACCTCGGGGAAGGGGCCGACGACGTCGGTATCGCGCGGGCCGTTGACAAAGGGCGCCTCCATCATCACCACGTTGGGGATGGCCAGCGAGGCGTGGAGGGTGGCGGCAGTGCCCAGCGGGCCGGCGTTGTTGTGCGGGATGAGGTTCTGGTAAAAGGCCTCGCCCATGGCCGCGATTTTGACCATCTCGCTGATCCCGCCGCAGTGGCAGATGTCGGGCCGCAGATAGTTGACGTATTGCCCGACGATCAGCTCGCGGAAATCCCACTTGTCGTGGAGGCGCTCGCCGGTGGCCAGCGGCAGGGGCGTGTGGGCGCGAACGTAGGCCAGCGCCTGGGGGTTCTCGTGGCGGATGGGGTCCTCGATGGCAAAGGGTCGATAGGGCTCGACGCGGCGGGCCAGCTCCACCGCCCACTCGGGGTCGTAGCGGCCGTGACACTCGAGCAGGATATCCACCTCGTCGCCCACCGCCTCGCGGATGGCGGCGATGTACTCCACCTGTTGCTCCACCGCCAGCCGGTGATCGTGGAGGTTCTGGGCGTCATAGTCGTGAAAGCCGCGAAAGCGGATGCAAGTAATCGGCGACGAGCCCGTCGCCCCCTCCGCGCGTTGACGGGCCTGGGCGGCGATCTCCTCCGCCGACATGCCGGTGACGTGGCCATAGAGGCGCACCTTGGTCCGCGCCAGCCCGCCGAGAAGCTGGTAGACCGGCACGCCCAGCGCCTTCCCCTTGATGTCCCACAGCGCCATGTCGATGGCGGCCAACGCCGCGCCGGTGGCCGGTCCGCCGCGGTAAAAGCGCCGCCGATAGCAGGCCTGCCACAGATACTCGATGCGCTGCGGGTCCTCGCCGATGAGATAGGGCGCCAGGTCCTGCAACATGCCATAGCAGGCGTGCGGTAGGAAGTGGTTGGTCGCCTCGCCATAGCCGGTGATCCCGGCGTCGGTCTCGATTTTGAGGAACACGGCATTGCTGTTGCGGTCCGAGGTGAGATAGGGCACCACGGCGGTGATCTGCATATCGCCTCCTTGCAAGGGGTCGCGGACGAGCGTGCTGTTGTCGTGGGCACAGTCTACCACAGGTGGGCGTGGGGTGGCTATCGTTACCATCCCGTCCTTCACAAGACCGGCTTAACGCGTTCTGCCCTGATGCTGGCATCCTTTGCCCTCGTGTCATTTCCTGATGATATCTCTTGGCTTTTCCACAAGCTTGAGCATTGCCGTGCATGAACCATGGCGCTGGACGCCGGGCTAACGATCGGCTAGAATGGAATCGTCAGCGCGGTAACGACCATTCCAAGCTTTACGGGCTTTTAGCCATGATACGTTGGCCATCGCAATGATCTCGATGCCCTAGTTCGAGGTCGTTGCAGGCTATCTATAGAGATTAGGAGAGATCATGACCGCGACCCTTCCTACCCGTGACCAAGTTCCCGCCACAGATACCTGGCGTGTCGAGGCGCTCTATGCCAGCGACAGCGACTGGGAGAGCGATTTCGCCCAGGCGAAAGAGCTTCCCGAGCGCGTGGCCAGCTACCAGGGGCGCCTGGCCGAATCGGCCGGCGTCTTGGCCGATGCCCTGGATACGTGGTTCGGCGCCAACCGGGCCGTCGAAAAGATCTATGTCTATGCCCATCTGCGCAACGACGAGGATCTGGGCAATAGTCGCTATCAAGCCATGCTCGATCGGGCGAGATCGTTGTACGTGCAGACCAGCACCGCCGGCGCGTATCTCAGCCCCGAGATTCTGGCCATCGACGAGGAGGTGATTCAAAGGTGGCTAGAGCAGCCACGGATCGAGACCTATCGCTTCTGGCTGCAAGACACTCTGCGCGCCAAGCCTCACGTGCTCAGTGAGCCTGAGGAGCGTCTGTTGTCCATGGTCAGCGAGCCCCTCAGCACCATGCAGCGCACCTTCAGTGTGCTCAAGAATGTCGATCTCGCCGCCCGCCTGCCGGAGGTGATGGATGCCGATGGCAGCAAACGGCAGCTCAGCCATGCCTCATTTATCCAGCTCCTGGAGAAAAGAGATCGCCGGGTGCGCAAAGAGACCTTTGACGCCTACTATGCCGAGTTCGAGGGGAACCGCAACACCATCGCCGCCGTGCTGGATGGTGGCGTCAAGGCGCAGATCTTTTACGCCCGGGCGAGGCGTTTTCCCACGGCCATCGAGGCGGCGCTCTTTGACGATCGCGTGGACGTCGCCGTGTATTCGGCTCTCATCGAGGCCATGCACCAGGCCCTCGACGGATTCTATAGCTACATGGCGTTGCGCCGGGACCTCTTGGGTGTCGATACCCTGCATCTCTATGATGCCTATGTCCCCGTGGTACCCGAGGTCGATCTCCAGTTTACCTACGACGAGGCTGTGGATCTGGTCACCGAGGCGGTCAAGCCTCTCGGTGACGAATATCAACGGGTCATGCGCCAGGGGCTCCTCGATGGTTGGGTGGACCGCTACGAGAACATTGGCAAACGCTCGGGGGCCTATTCGTCAGGCTCCTACGACTCGATGCCCTATGTCCTGATGAACTTTACCGGCACCCTCGACTCGGTCTTTACGCTGGCCCATGAGCTGGGACACTCGATGCATAGCTGGTACTCGAACCGCGCCCATCCCTACCATCTGGCTGACTATCGCATCCTGGTGGCCGAGGTGGCCTCCACCGCCAACGAGGCGCTTTTACATCACCATCTCATGGAGACTACGGATGATCCTACCGTGCGCGCCTACCTCATCGATCGCTATCTCGACAGCTTTCGCGCCACCATGTTCCGCCAGACCATGTTTGCCGAGTTTGAGCGGGAGATTCACGAACAGGTCGAGGGCGGGCAGCCTCTGACCGCCGACTCGCTGGATGAGAGCTACTATGCACTGGTGCAACGCTACTTTGGCGATAGCGTGGCCTTTGATGATGAGGATCGACCCATCGCCTGGGAATGGTCGCGTATCGATCACTTTTTCTACAATTTCTACGTCTATAAATATGCCACCGGCATGGCGGCGGCCATCGCCATCACCAGAGCTATCCTCAGCGAGGGACAACCGGCTGTGGATCGCTATCTACGCTTCCTTGCCAGCGGGGGCAGCGACTATCCCCTCGATCTGCTGAACGCAGCTGGCGTGGATCTCACCACGCCCACGCCAGTGGCGTCGGCGCTGAACGAGTTCAGTGAATTGGTGGATCAGTTCCGCCGCCTGATGAATCGGTCCGATATCCAGATCCTGGAGGAGTGATCCATGACCGTCGGCTATGCCTATGACCCCGCCTTTATGGCGCACGATACGGGCAACCATCCCGAATCGGGCCAGCGCTTGCAGGCGGTGCTAGAGCATTTGGCCGGCTGTGGCTTGTTGGAGCAGCTAGAACGTCTACCGGTCACCCGGGCGGCTCCTCGTGATCTGGCTCGCGTGCATACGACGGCGATGATTGAGCGGGTCCGCGATCTGTCCGAGGGGGGAGGCGGATTCATCGATCTCGATACGGTGATCAGTCGAGGTTCCTACGAGGCCGCCTGTATGGCGTCTGGAGCAGCCATCACCGTATGTCGCGCCATTCTCGATGGGCAGGTGGATTCGGCCTATGCATTGGTGCGTCCACCGGGGCATCATGCAACCCGCCGGCGTTCCATGGGTTTCTGCCTGTTCAACCATATCGCTGTTGCAGCGGCCTGGGCTCTGGAGCAAGGCGGCCTGTCGCGGGTGGCGGTCATCGATTATGATGTGCATCATGGCAATGGCACCGAGGATATTCTGGGTGCCGATCCGCGTGTGCTTTACGTGTCGCTTCACCAATATCCCTTTTACCCGGGGACCGGTCACTGGCGCGATACGGGGGAGGCCGATGGCAAGGGTTCCTGTATCAATATCCCTCTGCCACCCAACACCGGCGACAAAGGCTTTGCACGAGCCATGCAAGCCATTGTCCTTCCAGCTCTGGCGCGTTTTCAGCCGGAGCTGATTCTGGTATCGAGCGGCTACGACGGACATTGGGTCGATCCGCTGGCCTGGATGTTGTTGTCAACAGAGGGTTACCGTCATCTGGCGCGACTCTTGTGTCATGCTGCGCAAGAGTTCTGTGCCGGACGCATCGGCTTTGTGCTTGAAGGTGGCTATCATCCCCAGGCACTGGCTCATTCGGTGGCCACTACCATCAGTGAGCTGTTGGGCCAGCCCTACGAGGATTCCCTTGGCCCCTCCGGTGAGCCAGAGGCCGATGTGGAGATGGTCATCCAGCGCATCGCCCGCTGGCATGATTTGGAGGTGTCCCCTCTAGACGATAGCTCCATGGCTCCGGGCTAGAATCATACACTTCTTGCACGGTTTCACGCATCCTTCGCCAAGCGTGAGATGGGTGGTCTGAAGCTTTGATGGATGCATAGTCTGTAGGGCTATGGTATAATAATGATATCATGTTCTACAAGGCGCAGAGTCGGGCAGGTATCGGCGGTTGAAAGGGGGTTGAGTTATGGAGAAAGGAGATAAACGACTATGAGCGTCCAGACACAGGCGTCTGGCCCACCAACGAACATCAACACCGCATTGGCCGATACGTTGGCCAAGAATGTGATGGGCATTGGGCCGACGTTGGCTCAGCGGATTGTGGCCTATCGCGAAGCCCATGGGTCCTTTTCGTCAGTTGACGAATTGGTTCATGTCGCAGGCTTCGCAAATGTGTTGCTGGCCAAGATCCGTCATCAGATCACTGTCGGCGACGGAATGGCGGTAGAACAGGGGACTGGGAGTGACGCGACAACCGCGTCTGTGGAAGGAGGATCTATGGCTGACGAGCAGCGCAACGAGGAGGAACAGGGTGTGGAGCAGATCTCCGAAGGGGCGGAGGACCAGCGGCCTGATGCCGTTGTGCCTTGGGCGGAGCGTCTGCCTTCAGGCGATCAGAATTTCTCTGAAGAGGCTGAGCCGGAGGCTGAGCCTGAATCAGAGATCGAATCAGAGCTGGCACCTGATTTTGTGCCCGAGGCACAAGAGTCCGAATCGGAATCAGAGCCTGGAGAGTCAGAATGGGAGGCCGAGGCGGA
>SKLG01000375.1 GCA_007123335.1 Anaerolineae bacterium
CACGCCGGTGATACCGATGGGCGAGGCGTACCCCGGCACGATGCCAACGGCGCGCAGGGCGTTCGCCGGCGCGGCGGATAGCTCGACGCCGCCCAGCAGGTTGGCCAGCTTGTTCTCGTTGACGTCCAGATCGCCGCGAATGACGGCGACGATCAGCTCATCCTCCTCCTCTGTAGCACCGTCCGAGGCGCGGAAAAAGACCATCTTGAGCGTCTGGCGTGGGTCGATGTCCAATACCCGAGCCAGCTCGGCGATGGTCGTCGCGCCCGGCGTGGCCACGCGCTGCAACGGCTGGGGCGAACCTGTGGGCGATTCATCAGCGCGTCGGTCGATCTCCGCCGCCTCCACATTGGCCGCATAGCCACAATCCGGGCAGCGGATGATGGTGTCCTCGCCCTGTGGATGGAGCACCATGAACTCGTGGGAGGTGGAGCCGCCCATCATGCCAGTGTCCGCCTCCACCACGACGACCTCGACGTGACAGCGGGCCAGGATGTTGCGGTACGCCTGCACCATCGAGGGATAAAAGGCGTCCAGCCCCTCCTGGTCGGCGTCAAAGCTGTAGGCGTCCTTCATCAGAAACTCGCGCACGCGGATCAGCCCGCCGCGAGAGCGGGGCTCGTCGCGGAATTTGGTCTGTAGCTGGTAGACGACCATGGGCAGTTGCCGGTAGGAGGAGATCTCGCCCCGCGCCAGGACGGCGGCGACCTCCTCGTGGGTCATGGCCAGCACCATGTCGTGGCTGCTACGGTCGCGAAAGCGCACCAACGCGGGACCCGGCGAGGGCGCGTCGTAGCGGCCGGTGGCGCGCCAGGGCTCGGCGGGTTGCACCACCGGCATGGAGAGTTCCTGGGCGCCGAGGCGCTCCATCTCGTCGCGGAGGATGGCGCTGATGCGCTGCAGGACGCGCCAGCCCAGAGGCAGGTAGGCATAGATGCCGGTGGCGAGCTGGCGCACCAGCCCGGCGCGGATGGATAGCTGATGGCTGATCATCTCGGCGTCGGACGGCACCTCGCGCAGCGTGCGGCCAAAAAGATGGGCAAGACGCATGTTCTCTCCTCCTACGGCGCAGTATGTCCCCCAGTATATCCGAGTAAGGCCGATGACGATAATCCCCGGGAGCGCCGAGCGCCTGCTCGGCATGTAGGAGTGAACACGAAGAGCCGAGCAGGCGCTCGGCGTTCCCGGGCGTCTTGACGGCATCGACCCTCGCCCCTATGATCAGCTCACGCACGCTGACAGAGAGGGGGAGACCAACTATGATTCTGGAACATCTGGTGGTGGGGCAACTGTCGTCGAACTGCTATGTCGTGGGCTGCGACGAGACGCACAAGGCGTTGGTCATCGACCCCGGGGGCGATGCCGAGGCGATCCTGGAAGCCATCGAGGCCCACGCCTTACAAGTGACGCACATTGTGCTCACCCATTTTCATTTTGACCACGTCCTGGCGGCGGGGGACGTGCGCGCGGCCACCGGCGCCGTTCTGGCGATTCACGCCTCCGAGGTCCAGGCCCTGCAAAAGCCGCCGGCGCTGTTCCGCTTCTTTGGCCCCGAGTCGCCGAGCTTCAAGGCCGATCTGTCGCTTCAGGATGGGGATACGCTAGAGGTCGGTACGCTGAACGTGGAGGTGTTGCACACACCAGGCCATTCACCGGGCAGCATCTCGCTATGGATCGAGGAGGAGAAGGTGTTGTTCTCCGGCGATCTCTTGTTCCAGCGCGGCGTGGGGCGCACCGATTTCCCCGGCAGCAGCGCTCAGGATCTGTTGCGCAGCATCCGCGAGCAGGTGTTTACGCTGCCCGAGGAGACGGTTGTCTATCCAGGGCATGGGCCATCGACGACCATCGGCGCGGAGAAACATGGCAATCCCTGGCTTCGTGAGGAGCATGTGTAGCTGCTCACGGGGGCGACAAGTACTGCCCTTGATGCATGCGCCGCACCCTGGGATCGGTGCACCAGGCGGTAAAAGGTACCACCGCCTGCGGCGCCTCTGGGGCGCGCAACAGCACCAGGGCGTATGTCAGGGGATAGGCGCCGGAGAGGATGGCCGGAGGCTCTGGGGCGACCCCCTCGATGGCCAACATCTTGGTCCCACGACCATCCTCGCCCTGGACCCAGGCGCGGGATGCCAGTCCCACGGCCAGCTCCTGCTCGCGTACATGGGCCAGGACATCGCGATCATGGGGTACGATCCGCGCCGTGGACGAAAAGGCCCGTTCGCCCATGAGCGCGTTCGCAAAAAGCTCCCTCGGGACTGTTCCCTCCATGGGGAGGATCAGGTCGGGCTTGCCCTTTGGTCCGCCCAGCGCCGACCAGTCGGGATGGTGGCCAGCAAAGAGCTGGGCCATGTCCGCCGCAGAGAGACCATCCAGCGGATGATCCTGAGAAACGACTACCCCCAGCGCGTCCAGGGCCAACACCAGGGGTTGCAGAGCATGGTCCTCCTCTGTGAGGAGAGCCTGCCTCGTCTCGGCATCATAGCGCCGGATGACCAGGACCAGATCAACCTTCCCCTCGTGGATCAGCGCCTCGGCCGTGCGCGAGTCCATGGCTTTAAGATCAAAGACGGTGGCCGGGACCTCAGCCATATAGGACTCGCTCAACGTCTCTATGAGCGGCTGGCCGGCCCAGCAGGTGGCCACGCGGAGCAGCGCCGGGTTGTCCAGGGCCATCTCGCTCTGGGGAGATGGCGGGGTCGGCCTGCGCAGCGGCCAGGGGATCTCGCACGCGGCGAGACAGCCGACCAATGCCAGGCAGAGGATGAGCCATTGTCCGCGCCGTCGCAAAGAGATCACTAAAAATCCCTATCGTATAAAGGTCAGGATAAAACAGAACAATCCGGCGCCAAAGCAATAGTAGGCAAAGGGTCGCAGGCCCCGCCGCGCGAGATGCGCGAGCAAAAAGCGAACGGCCAGGACGCCGCTGATCGCCGAGGTAACCAGCCCAATAAGGAGTTGTGGCACGCCGACCGCAGTCTCCACAGCGCCAGGAGCGGTGATCAGTCGAAGTATCTGCAATCCGGCGGCGCCGACGGTGATGGGAATGAGCATGAGAAAGGCAAAGCGGGCCGCCTCGGCGCGCCGCAGGCCACGGAGAAAACCGGCGGCCATGGTGGAGCCAGAGCGCGAGATCCCCGGGGCGATGGCCAGCGCCTGCCCCAGACCCATGATGAGGGCGTCCATGGTGCGAATATCCTCCATCACCGCCTCGCGCTTGCTCAACCATTCGCCGAGGAGGAGCAGCGTGCCGGTGACCAGGAGCAGGAGCGAGACGGCGCGCGGCGCGCCGAATAGCATCTCAAAGAAATCGCTGAACAAAAAACCCAGCAACCCGCCAGGGACGGCGCTGAGCAACAAGAGCCAGGCCACTCTGGCCTGGGGCGTGTGCCAGCGGCGCAGACGCAGGCTTTCCAACCAGGCCCGCGTTAGATCGACCAGATCGTGCCGAAAATAGCCCACCACGGCAAACAGAGTGCCCACGTGAACCAGGATGTCAAAGGTGAGGTCCGGCTCGGCCCAGCCCAGCAACCAGCGGACCAGCACCAGATGGCCGGAGCTGCTGACGGGCACAAACTCGGTGATGCCTTGAAGGATGCCGAGGACAAAGGCTTGAAAGAGGGTCATGATGGCCTTTCCGATGGTGTGTCGGTCGAGGGTTCAGCGAGTTTCACGGCAACCCCAGGCCTGACGGTTCTCGCGCCGGGCCTGAGCGTCGGCGACGCGATAGCGGGCCAAAAAGCGCTGACGAAAGGCGGCCAGCTCTCCTTGCTGCATGGCCGCCCTCAGCTCGCGCATGAGCTGGAGCAGGAAATGCACATTATGCACCGTATTCAGGTGCAGGCCCAGGATCTCCTTGCTGATGACCAGATGACGCAAATAGGCGCGGGTCACGTGCCGGCAGGCGTAACAGCCGCAGCCCTCCTGGATCGGGCGCGGGTCCTCTTTGAACTGGGCGTTGCGCAGGTTCAGCCGCCCATCTGGGGTGAACACGGCGCCGTTGCGGGCCAGCCGGGTGGGCAGGACGCAGTCGAACATGTCGATGCCGCGAAATACCCCCTCCACCAAATCTTCAGGGGAGCCGACGCCCATGAGATAGCGAGGCTTGTCCGCCGGCAACAAGGGCGCCACCACATCCAGGATGCGCAGCATGTCGGCCTTGGATTCGCCCACGCTCAGGCCGCCGATGGCATAGCCGGGGAAATCCATGGCGCTCAGCACGCGAGCGCTCTCGGCGCGCAGATCCTCGAACACGCCGCCCTGCACGATGCCGAACAGCGCCTGATCGGGCCGGGTGTGGGCGCGCAGACAACGCTCGGCCCACAGGTGGGTGCGGCGCAGCGCCTCGATGTTGTAGGCGCGATCGATGGGCTCGGCGCACTCGTCGAGGACCATGGCGATATCGGCGCCCAAGAGCTCCTGAATCACGACGACTCGCTCTGGGGTAAAGCGGTGTTCCGAGCCGTCGATGTGCGAGCGAAAGGTGACCCCATCGTCGTCCAGGTCGCGCAGATCTTGCAGGCTAAAGACCTGAAATCCGCCGCTGTCGGTGAGGATGGCGCGGTCCCAGGCCATAAAGCGGTGCAGCCCGCCCATGCGGGCGATAAGCTCGGCACCGGGGCGCAGGTAGAGGTGATAGGTGTTGGCCAGGATGAGCCGGCTGTCAAGCTCTTTTAAATCCCTCGGGGCCAACGTCTTGACCGTCGCCTGGGTGCCCACGGGACAAAAGACCGGCGTGGGCACATCGCCGTGGGGCGTGTGCAACATCCCCACCCGTCCACGCGACGAGGGGTCGGTCGCCAGCAGATCGAACGTCACCGGTGATGCGGTGGCCACGAGGGCGCTTACCTCCCAAAAGGGGCCAGTCCGCCCTCCTTGAGGAGGTGGTTCCTGGCACGACAGAGAACAAGCGGGCGAACCCAAGGTCACCCGCCTGCCACAATGCAGTAGTAAATATCAGAGATCAGTGGTGATTACAGCTCCCGCATGCGCCCGACGCGCAGCCTGCACAACCTCCGCCCCCGCCGATGGCCCGGGTCGAGCCGTCGCTGCTCTTGCTAAAGGAGGCAAAGAGCGAGATCGCCCGTTTGGTGTCCTCCCCGCCGCATTCGGGGCAGGGCGCCGGGGCGTCGGCCTGGGAGAAGGGGCGCAGTTTGCTAAAGGTGATATCGCAGTGCGGGCATTTGTATTCGTAGAACGGCATGGTCCACCCCCGCCGAATAAACGATAACCAGAACGAGACTATTGTAACCCATCTCGGGGACGGCTCAAAACCACCGCCTCTGGGAGCGCCGAGCGCCCGCTCGGCTCTTCAC
>SKLG01000457.1 GCA_007123335.1 Anaerolineae bacterium
AATGGGGACGACGTGGGCGTGAACTCGTTCCACCATCAGGCCGTGCGCGACCCCGGTGAGGGACTGACTGTGTCTGCGGTAGCCTCTGACGGCGTGGTCGAGGCGTTAGAGCGGGACGCTGCACGAGGCCATGTCCTGGGGGTACAGTGGCATCCCGAGGAGATGGTCGTCGCCGACACGGACGCCGGGGCTCTCGCCCGTCGTCTCTTCCGGCGCTATGTGGAGGTATGCCGCCTCTGATCTGCTCGACGTCCGGCGCTTGAATTCCTGTACGGTTTGGGTTTTTTCGCCGCGTCATTTTTTGGAGGATAGAACACAGATGACATCCTGGCATGCCCTCGACAGACATCAGGTTCTGAAGGAACTCGATACCAAGCCAGACGGCCTCAGTTCCGAGGAGGTCGCCCGGCGGCAAACCCAATATGGCCCCAACGCCCTGGAGCGTCGTGGAGGACGCAGCCCCTGGGTGGTGCTCATCGGCCAGTTCACCGAGGTCATGGTGCTGGTGCTGCTTGTGGCGGTGGCGATCTCTTTTGCCGTCGGCGAGACCACCGATGCGATCATGATCCTGATCATCGTCATCCTCAACGCTCTGTTAGGCTTTACCCAGGAGTATCGCGCCGAACGGGCCATGGAGGCGTTACAGGAGCTATCGGTGCCCATGGTCCGCGTCCGCCGCGATGGCCAGGTCCAGGAGATCGAGACGACCGAGCTGGTGCCCGGCGATATTGTGCTGCTGGAGGCCGGTGCGCGCATCCCCGCCGACGCCCGACTGCTGGAGGTGGCCAACTTGCGCGTCGATGAGGCGGCCCTCACCGGCGAGTCGGTGCCGGTGGACAAGACCACCAAGGTGCCCGAGTCCAAGGAGGATGATCAGGTTCCCCTGGGCGATCAGCAGAATATGGTCTTTATGGGCACCGTCGCCGTATACGGCCGCGGCGTGGCCGTCGTCGTCGAGACCGGGATGCGCACCCAACTGGGCAACATCGCCGATCTCTTGCAGACGGTGAGCGAGGAAAAGACACCGCTGCAACGACGCATGGCCGAGTTGGGCAAGTGGCTGGCCCTGGGCGCGTTGGTGGTGGTGGTCATCGTCTTTGCCGTGGGCGTCTGGCGCGGCGAGAGCGTGACGCTCATGTTCCTCACCGCCGTGAGCCTGGCCGTGGCCGCCGTGCCTGAGGGGCTACCCGCCGTGGTCACCATCGCCCTGGCGTTGGGCGCCCGGCGCATGGTACAGCGCCATGCCCTGATCCGCCGCCTACCGGCGGTCGAGACGCTGGGCTCGGTGACGACGATCTGCTCCGACAAGACCGGCACCCTCACCGAGAACCGCATGACCGTAACCATGCTCGATGTCGCCGGCGAGTCGCTGAACCTGGAGGAGACGCTGCACATGTCCGGCGCGATACTGGCGCCCGCCGACGCCTCGGCATCGCCGCCACCCCCTGAGACAGCCGGCCCCAACATCTCCCTGCTCCTGGCCATTGGTGCGCTGTGCAACGATGCTGTGCTGCAACAGGATGAGGACGGGCTTGGTGGGTACCACGCGTTGGGCGATCCCACCGAGGGCGCTCTAGTGGTCGCCGCCGCGCGCATGGGGTTGTGGAAGGACAACCTGGAGGAGATCATGCCCCGGGTGGCCGAGGCGCCCTTTACCTCGGAGCGCAAGCGCATGTCCACCGTGCAGCGCCTGCCCAACGGCGATGGCCCGCCCCAGATCGAGGACGAGGAGGAGCCGGTAGCCTCGCTGCTGCGCACCCTGCCCGAATCCCCCTACCTGGTCATGTGCAAGGGTTCGGTGGATAGCCTTCTCGCCGTTGCCGATCGGGTGTGGGAGAATGGCGTCATCCACGAGATGGATGACGAATGGCGGCAGCGCATCCAAGACGCCAACGACGAGCTGGCCCAGGAGGGGATGCGCGTTCTCGGCGCGGCCATTCGCCCCCTGGACGCGTTGCCCAACGACAGCCATGAGGAGACTCTGGAGCGGGAGTTGGTCTTTGTCGGCATCAGCGGCATGATCGACCCGCCGCGATCCGAGGTGCGTCAGGCCGTGACCGAGTGCCGCACCGCCGGCATCCGCCCGGTGATGATCACCGGCGACCACCCGCTCACGGCGCTGCACATCGCCCGCGATCTGGGCATCGTGCAGAATGGCCACCAGGCGGGCGATGGGCGGATCATCACCGGCGCGCAACTGGCCGAGATGAGCGTCGAGGAGCTAGAGGCCGTGGTCGAGGAGGTCTCGATCTATGCCCGCGTCAGCCCAGAGCACAAGGTCAAGATCGTCGAGGCGCTCAAGTCCAAGGGCCATTATGTGGCCATGACCGGCGATGGCGTCAACGATGCACCGGCCCTCAAGCGCGCCGATATCGGCGTGGCCATGGGCATCACCGGCACCGATGTCAGCAAAGAGGCCTCGGACATGGTGCTGCTGGACGATAACTTTGCCACCATCGTCCACGCCATCGAAGAGGGGCGCACGATCTATGACAATATCCGCAAGTTTGTCAGCTATATCATCTCCTGCAACGTCGGCGAGATCTTTTTGATGTTCATCTCGCCGCTCCTCGGCCTGCCCATCCCGCTCACGGCGCTGCAACTGCTGTGGATCAACCTGATCACCGATGGGTTGCCGGCCCTGGCGTTGGGCGTGGAGCGGAGTGAGCCCAATACCATGCGGCGCCCGCCTCATCCCCCCGACGAGAGCGTGCTGGCCCGCGGTTTGGGACCGTATATTCTCTGGGTTGGCGTGCTGCTGGGCTCGATCTGTGTGGGCACGCAGTTTGTCGCCGTGCGCTCCTATAATGCGCCAAGAGAGGTGTGGCAGACGATGGTGTTCAGCATCCTCGGCCTGTCGCAGATGGGCCGCGCCATGGCCGCGCGCTCGGATCACGAGTCGCTCTTGGCCCTGGGCCCGTTCTCGAACCGGGCGCTGGTGGGCGCTGTCCTGTCCAGCGTGACTCTGCAGCTCATCGTCATCTATGCGCCCTTTGCGCAAGAGCTGTTCGGCACCACGGCGCTGACCCTTGAGCAGTTTCTCATCACTTTGGCGCTCAGCTCCATCGTCTTTTTCGCCGTAGAGATCAACAAGTGGATCAAGCGACAGCAGAGCGCAGGGCACGCGCATAGCGTCTCTTTGCCCCTATCATAGTACGTGGGCGCGCAGACGTGGGCGCGCCCATGTCTGGGCATCTTGCATGAGGAGGAACCCATGCCGCTCAACCTGATAGAACTCGGCCCCCAGCACCTGCCGGTGATGCTCGACATCCTGGCCCATACGGTATACACGAACTCGCTCAGCGCCGATTGGCTGCGCTATCGCACCCTGGAGGACCCCTCCTGCCCGGCGGACCTCTCCTTGGTCGCCCAGGAGCATGGTCAGACGGTGGGCGTAATCGTCACCCGCCTACGAAGCAACGAGGCGGTGGTCAAGATCTTTGCCGTGCACCCCGAACACCGGCGGCAAGGCGTGGCCTCGGCGCTGTTCGATGAACTCGAGTCGCGGCTGCGGGCGCGACGGGTGAGCAAGGTGACGGTGGGCGCTGTGGGACCCAACTTTTTCGTCCCCGGCGTGGACCTGCGCTCTACCGACGCCATCTCCTTCCTGCTGCATCGCGGCTACGACACCGACCGCATTGCACGGGTGGATATGGCCGTGGACCTGGCGCGGGCCGACGTGGATACCTCGGCGGAGGAGAGCCGCCTTGCCGAGGCGGGGATCGCCGTGCACCGCGCCAAGCGGGAGGAGCTGCCCGCCGTGGCCGAGTTCGCCCTGCGCCACTTTTCCGACGGCTGGCGTTTTGAGGTGCTCGAGACCGCCCGCTTTGATCCTCCGCCCCTCTTTGTAGCCTGGAAGGGGGCGGAGGTGCTGAGCTTTGGCGCCTATGACGTCACCGGCCTGACCCGTTTCGGCCCCACCGGCACCCGCCCCGACTATCGTCGGCAGGGCCTGGGCGGCGTGCTGCTCAAGCGTTGCCTGGGCGCGCTGCGCGAGCGCGGCGAGGCGGTTTGCGAGATCGGCTGGGCCGGCCCCGTCGGCTACTATGCCCGCGCCGTAAACGCCGTGATCCACAAATCGTACTGGAGCTTTACCAAAACGCTAGAGATCTAAGCCCTACCCACAATGGCCTCCCCAAAGGCCCATGTGCCCTTGGGGAGACGCGTCGCAGGTCAGCGCCAAGCGACGGCGTCCTGCATGCGGCGCAACCGCAGTAAGAACGAGTCCTCGTTTAGGGTCACCATATCATAGGTGATGGCCTGGCCCTGGGCCACGTCCTGGGTCAGGCGGATGCCATAGGCCAGCCCCAGCGGGAGCAGGTTCTCCTGGCGGGCCACCGTCGCCTTTTCGCAGTAACCATTCACCGTATAGCCGCCGCTGCCGTCCAGCTCCTCACCGGCGCGCAGGTCCCTCTTGGCCACGGTGATCACCTCGGCGGTGGGCGTGGGCAGCGGCGAGCCGGTGGCCACGCCCAGCATCGCCGCCTTGAGGATGGTGATGGGCGCCTCCACGGCCACCAGATGGTAGGGGCGATACAGTAAAAAGTTGTGCCCATCGCCGCCCGGCTTGAGATAATAGTCGCGCAGGTCCTCCTGGATATAGGCGTGGTCGCTGCGAATGACGACGAACACGCCCATGCGCAGCGGATCGGGCAGCATCGTCTCGCCGTCCTCGGCCACGCTGTTGGCCAGCTCCACCACGCCATGCTGGCTGAGCAGCCCGCCCTCGCCCCTGAGGCTGAACCGCTTGGGGATATCGTCTAGGTTCACCGAGGGCTCGTGCATGCCGCGCACGTCGGGCACCAGGCCGGCCATGTTGGCCAGCGCCGTCATCTCGATCTGCGCCTTGGAGCCATCTCTGAACGAATTGAACATCTGGAGGTTGATGGTGCGCCGCTCGATCATCTCCTGACTAAAGCCAAAGCGCGCCGGCACCGTGTCGGGCGTGCCGTTGCGGTCGCTGGCATACATGAGGGTGCCCCGTCCGGCGGCGACGACGTCGAACCCCAGCGCCCGCGCCCAATCGACCATGTTCATCGTCACCCCAGGCTGGTCGCCGTCTACGAGAGAGTAGACCACCCCGGCGCTATCGGCCAGCCGGCGCAGCATGGCGCCCACGGTGACGTCGGCCTCT
Source organism: Anaerolineae bacterium (assembly GCA_007123335.1). GTDB lineage: Bacteria > Chloroflexota > Anaerolineae > UBA1429 > UBA1429 > SKLG01. The sequence goes on from SKLG01000457.1 coordinate 5,135, forward strand.
ACATTGACCATCACCACGTGCTTGCCGTTGAGGATGGCGTCGTGGGCCATCCGCGCGCCCACCTCGGGGATGCCGGTGGCCTCGACGACCACATCCACCAGCTCGGCGTCGGTGAGCAGCGCGGCGTCCTCGACGATGGTCGGCGCGCCTTCATAGATGGCCTGGTCGAGATC
>SKLG01000283.1 GCA_007123335.1 Anaerolineae bacterium
CAGGCTTCCCAAAGCGGCAGGAGCCTGGACTGGGCAATATCGGCAAAGGGGTCCGGGGTCTTGACCAGATAGCCCTGCAAGCCCCGATTTTCGATGGCCTCGGCAAAGGCGAGCATCGGTTCCTCGTACGTGTGTCGATCAAAGAGGGCCATGCAGGAGAATCGCGTCGGGCATTCACGGCGCACCTGGGCCAAGTAATCGTCCTGCTTGCCATCCATAAGCTCTTGCAGCACGACGGCGCGCTCGATGCCCAGCCAGTCCATATGCGCCAGGGCGCGCTCGTAGGTGCTCTGGCTGTCCTCAAAGGCGGGCGGGGTGACATAAAAGGTGCGGTCGCCCTGACGCGCTAAGCCCCAGCCCAGCGCCTCGCGCTCAACCCCACGCCCGTCGCCACGTAGCGGGTTCCACAGGTGAATATGCGCATCGATGATCATCTGGTACGTCTCCTCATAAGTGAGCGGTCTGCCGAGGGCCAGCATGACGGCGCCGCCCTCGGGCGAATGGTAACGAAACGAGGGTATTATAGCTATGGGACACGCATCGACAAGCTGGGAGCCGGGAGCGCCGAGCGCCAGCTCGGCTCTGCACCCCATGCCGAGCTGGCGCTCGGCGCTCCCAGAGAGGGGATGAGGTTTGACATGCCATCGACCCAGGGCTATCATCGGGGTATGTTGTTCATGTAGGAGCGAGTCTCATGGAATGGCGTCACATCGAGGCCGCCCGCGAGTACCTGGCGAGTGAGAGTGGCGCCGCGGGCGATTTGGTCGCCCGTGACTGGGGCGGCCGATTGCCCCTGGTGCTGGCCTATCCCAATACCTATGCCGTCGGCATGTCCAGTCTCGCGGTGCATGCGTTATACGGCTGGCTGAACGACCGCCCCGGCGTGGTCTGCGAGCGAGCGTTCTGGTCGCTGGAGAAGCGCCCTTCGACAGAAGATCCGGTTCTCACCATCGAGTCGCAGCGACCTGTGGCCGATGCCGCCGTCGTGGCCTTTTCCATCTCCTTTGAGATGGACTACTTTAACGTCGTGGACATGCTGCGCCGCGCCGGGATTCCGGTGGCAGCGGCCGAGCGTGATGAGACGCATCCTCTCATCGTGATGGGCGGGCCGGCGGTGTCGGCGAACCCTTTGCCCATGGCCGCCCTCGCCGACGCCATCATCATCGGCGAGGTGGAGCCGATCCTGGAGGAGCTGGTTGGGGCCCTGGGCGGCATCTGGGATCAGGAGCGCGACGAGACGTTGCAGGCAATGTCGCGCATCCCCGGGGTGTACGTTCCCTCGCTGCATCAGGATCAGGATGTGCATCGCCAATGGTTGGGCGATCTGGACGCCTTTCCTGTGGCATCGACCATTGTCGCGCCACGCGCCGTTTTTGGCGACATGCACCTCATCGAGATCTCGAGGGGTTGTGCGCGAGCCTGTCGCTTTTGCCTGGCTGGATGCCTGTATCTGCCCCGCCGGGAGCGCAGCCTGGAGAGCGTCCTGGAGCAGGCGCGCCAGGGATTGCGCCAGCGTGCAGGCCACGGCGCCAAAATCGGTCTGGTGGCCTCGGCGGTGTCTGATTATATTCGGATCGACGACCTTGTCGTCGCGTTACGCGCCATGGGCGCCGAGATTTCGGTCTCATCGTTGCGGGTGCGTCCCTTGTCTGAGGTGCTGGTGCAGGCTCTTGCCGAGAGTGGCGCGCGCTCTCTCACCCTGGCGCCTGAGGCTGGATCGGAGCGACTGCGCCGGATGATCCGCAAGGGAGTCACCCAAGATGACATCCTTGCTGCTGCCGGCATGGCGGAGCGTTATCGCTTTGAGTCGCTCAAGCTCTATTTCATGTGGGGGTTGCCGCAAGAGAGCGATGACGACATTGTCGCCATCGCTGATTTGGCAGCGCAGGTGCGCGAGGTCTATACAAGGCAGATCGTGGTCAACCTGACGCCCTTTGTGCCCAAGGCGCACACGCCCTTTCAACACGAGGCCATGGCGACCGTCCCCGAGCTGGATAGGCGTCTGCGCCTGTTGCGCGATCGCCTGGGGCGCTCGCGGATTCAGCTTCGCGCCGAGCCGGTGGCAGGGGCGAGGATACAGGCCTTGTTGGCTCGCGGCGATCGCCGCGTGAGCGATGCGCTGGTCGCGGTGGAGAGGCTTTCTCTGCGCAGATTTGAGCGTGAGCTTGTGCGGCAGGGCGTGGATCCTCAAGAGCTCCTGGCCGCGCGCGATAGCGATGGGCCGCTGCCCTGGGGTTTCATCAAACCGTAACACTGGCGGAGTTGTCATGATCCTTCAGCAGAGTCAAGGACTGGCCTGGTATACCTTTGCCGCCATCTCCACCGACGAGGTGGTACATGGCGCCTTTACCCGCCAGGGTGGGGTCAGTCGTGCGCCTTTTGGGCCTTTGAACGTCGGGGCGCATGTCGGTGATGACCCGCAGGCGGTGGCCGAGAATCATCGTGCGCTGTTTCGTGTGCTGGGGTGGGATGAGGCCGCCGTAGTGAGCGCTGGCCAAGTGCACGGGGACACCGTGGCCGTGGTGGATGAGAGTCATGGTGGCCAGACGCTGCCCGAGACCGACGCGCTGATCACCCAGGCTCGTGGCGTTTTGCTCCTGTTGCGCTTTGCCGATTGTGTGCCGGTGTTGCTGGTCGATCCCGTGCGCCATGCCGTGGGGCTGGCCCACGCCGGCTGGAAGGGCACCGTGTTAGAGATCGCCGTTAAGACGGTGGATGCCATGCACGACGCGTTTGGCTCGCAGCCGGCAGAGCTCATCGCCGGCCTGGGGCCGGCCATCGGGCCATGCTGTTTCGAGGTGGGCGATGACGTCGTGGCTCCGTTGCGGCAGCGCTATGGCTCACAGGCCGAGGCCCTGATCCATCAGCAGGCCGATGGAGCGGAGCACGTAGACTTGTGGCTGGCCAACCGCTGGCAGCTTCAGTCCTGTGGCGTGACGCAGATCGAGACGAGCCAGATATGCACCTGCTGCCATCAAGACGAGTTCCCATCACATCGTGGGGAAAAGGGTGTCACCGGCCGCTTTCCGGCCGTTATAGGCCTGTGCAAGAGATAGATTATGTGACTGGCACGTTTGAGGGTAGGAGGTGTTCCATGCCAGAACAGGCAACCTCAGATATTGGATCTAATCTGGCCGCGGTGGATGAGCAGATTCGCGCGGCCTGCTCACGCTGTGGGCGGGAGCGCGAGGAGGTCACGCTGGTGGCGGTGACCAAGACTCGCCCGGTGGCCCAGATCCTGAACGCGTATGCCTGTGGCGTGCGCGACTTTGGCGAGAATCGGGTGGAGGAAGCGGAGGAAAAGCGCCCCATATTCGATGAGGAGGGCGCGGGTCACCATGTGGCCGCTGATCCGCCTCGCTGGCACATGATCGGTCACGTGCAGAGCCGCAAGGCCGCGACAGCCGTGGCGGTGTCGGACCTGGTCCACTCGGTGGGTTCGATGCGGTTGGCCCGCCGACTGGATCGTTTCGCTGGCGAGGAGCAGCGCATTCTTCCCGTTCTGCTTGAGCTCAATGTCTCGGGCGAGGAGAGCAAATATGGGTTCCCTGCGGCGGACGATCAAGCGCTAAAAGTCTTTGTTGATGAGATCGAGGAGCTGCAGGAGATGGAGCATCTGGCCGTCCGTGGGTTGATGACCATGGCGCCCATCGTCCCCGATGCCGAGATAGCCAGGCCGGTGTTCCGGCGTTTGCGCGAGGTCCGCGATCGTCTGCGGGAGCGCCTGCCCTGGTCAGATTGGTCCGAGCTTTCTATGGGCATGACCGATGACTATGTGGTGGCGATCGAAGAGGGGGCGACGATCATTCGTGTGGGGCGGGCCATCTTTGGCCCCGCCGATTACTAGCTCCCATCAAAGATATTGAGGAGATCTACTCTATGACGCTGGCAACAGAGAAGGCCATCGCCTTTATTGGCGGCGGTGCAATGGCGGAGGCCATTCTTGGGGGCATGATTCGTCAGAAGGTGTGCGCGGCTACCCAGATTCGCGTGGGCGAGCCGTTGGCGGAGCGAAGACACCATCTATCCACAACGTATGGGGTGACGGCTGTTGAGGATAATGCCGATGCCGTAGCCGGGGCGCAGACCGTCGTGCTGGCCGTCAAGCCTCAGGTGCTGGAGACGGTGCTCGCTGGGTTGCGCGGACACGTGGGGAGTGATGTGCTGGTGCTCAGCATCATTGCCGGGGCCACCGTTGAGACAATCCGCCGTGCACTGGGCACTCCTGCGGTGGTGCGGGTCATGCCCAACACGCCTGGGCAGATCGGCGAGGGCATCTCGGTGTGGATGGCTACGCCCGAGACGAATCCGGCCCAGCGTCAAGCGGCAAGACAGATCGTCGCCGCCCTGGGCCAGGAGGTTGCCGTCGACGGTGAACACTATTTGGACATGGCCACGGCCATGAGCGGCTCTGGGCCGGCCTATGTGTTTCTCTTTATGGAGGCCTTTACCGATGCCGGCGTGCATCTTGGCTTTTCGCGAGCGGTGGCGGAAAAGCTAGCGCTGCAAACGGTGCGCGGGGCGGCTATCTATGCCCAGGAGAGCGGCCTGCACCTGGCCGAACTGCGCAACCGTGTGACGTCGCCAGGCGGCACCACCGCTGAGGCGTTACATGTGCTGGAACAAGGCAACTTGCGCGCCACGGTGGCCAATGCCGTGTGGGCGGCATACCGCCGGGCGCGCTCTTTGGGGGGAGAGGAATAATCCGTGATCGTTATCTACTATTTTATCGTTTTTATGGCGCGTGCTCTTAATTTTGCAATATTATTGCGCGTTCTTGTATCCTGGCTTTCTGCAGACCCTTATAATCCAATAGTGAGTCTCATTTATGGGATTACGGAACCGATCCTTGCGCCCATCCGACGGGTCATGCCCTCCATGGGTGGGCTTGACCTGTCGCCGCTCATTGCCCTGATCCTGATTCGGGTGGCACAACAGGTGCTACTGACCTTTTTCTTTCGCGTGATCTGATATCGCAGCCGCTCTAACGCCCCCACATCGGAGCTTGCTCCCAGAGATCGCTCATGGTGATGTTGGTGCGTTGCCCTGTTTCCAGATTGACAACATAGATGTTCCAGCCACCGTCACGGTTGGAATAAAAGGCGATGTGCGTTCCCCAGGGCGACCAGGTGGGGCCATGGTCGTTGGCATAGACGTCGCGGCTGATGCTGCGCAGGTCCGAGCCGTCGAGCTTGGCGGCATAGACATCCATGTAACCATGGCGGTAGCTCTCCCAGACGATCTCCTGCCCATCGGGTGACCAGGCCGGTGATTGATCGGTGGCCGGGCTATCGCTGAAGCGGCGCACCTCGCTGCCATCGGCGTTCATCACATAGACGTTGAGGTTGCCATCACGGTTAGACACAAAGGCGATATGTTCACCATCTGGCGACCAGGATGGTGCGTAATCGGCGGCGGAGTGACGGGTCAATCTGGTCTGGTTGCTGCCATCGGCCCGCATGACATAGATCTCCCAATTGCCATCGCGAAAGCTGGCAAAGGCGATGTGTCGTCCATCGGGCGACCAGGTAGGCGTCCAATCCTCGGCGGCGTTGCTAGTGAGATTCTGCGGGTTCGAGCCATCGCGTTGCATGACATAGATCTCGCGATTACCATCACGGTTGGAGACAAAAGCGATCTGGCGACCGTCGGGTGAAAGGCTCGGGAGCGTGTCGTCAAAACCACTCTGAGTGAGACGCATAGGGTCCGAGCCGTCGCTGCGCATGATATGGATGTCCCAGGGATCATCGGCATGGGCCTTGGCCATATAGACGATATGGCCGGGGAGAATGCCCGTTTCGGGGGTTGGCAACGCAGGCGATGTCGTGTCGCTTTGCCCGGCGTCGGCTGCCGCTGACATCTCTGGGGGCTCTGCCGTCCAAAAGATCTGTGTATCCCTGCCGCGCCACACGATGACGACGAGCACCGCCAGGGCCCCGGCCAGCAGCCACAAGAGCAAGCTGCCCCAGTCGATGCGGCGAGGTCGCATGGGACGGGGGCGTCGTGGCGCGCGACGGCGGTAGCGGCGGGTGGCCCGCACCAGCGCCAAAGTGTCCTCTGCATGGCGCAACCACAGGCGAAGTAGCTCAACCTGAAAGCGATAGGTTCCGCCGCCCAGCCGTTCGAGAATATGATTGTGGGCTAGCGTCTCCAAAGCCGCCTCGATGTCGGCCATGGGGGCGTCGATGTGCAGACGTGAGAGATACGTCAACACATCGTTGGCCGAGCCCACTCCATGTGAGCCAGGCATCTCGGCAAAGGCAGATAGCGCGATCTGAGCAGCGGGATCCAGGCGTTGCCAATAGGTGGCAAACTCGGCCGAGCTTTGCTCCAACACCACTGGCACGACCTGTTCTACCTCGGGTAGGCCCGCCCATCCGGCTGAAGCACGCTCGGCGAACAATGCCGCGCCGAATCGTTGCAGCAAGAGAGGCTCACCTCCCGATAGACGAAACACGCGACGGATCGAGTCGTAATCAAAAGCCAGGCGTCCGCGCACGGGGGTGATGAGCAGATCCTCGGCAGACATCTCGTCGAACGCCCTCAGGACAATTTGCGGATAATGATCCAGCCAGGCCCGCTCCGAGTCACGGATGCCCTCTATGGCAAAGAGCAGAGTCAGCCCTTTATGCTGGTCGAGGGCGTCGTGCAGGATGGCCAGCGCCTCCTGCCAGCCCTCTTGGGCGGTCAGTTCCTCCATCGGCACCCCATCGATGCAGACGAGCTCTGTCCTAGCGCTTGTAGCGGAAAAAAGGGTGCGTAGATGGTGGGCAATCGCCTGTTTGTCGCCCTCCAGCGCTGCTAGGTCCCTTGGCTCGCTGTGACCCAGGGCGCGAGAGATCCCAATCAGGATGCGCCCCAGAGGCTCGACGCCATCGTCTAACGCTGACCATTCGATGCGGCGCACAGCGAACCGCTCGCCGAGAAAGGCGGAAAGCTGATTCAGCAGCGAGGTCTTGCCGATATGGCGCTTCCCATAGATGAGCAAGACCTTATCGCCGCGTCGCAGTTGATCGCTCAGCAGATCGAGGGAGGAGGTGCGTCCGAAAAAGAGATCGCCATCGACAAGAGGACGATCGGTGATGTATGGGCTATTCAACAGCGTATCACTCCGCTATCAGCAACCAATCCTAAAGAGGGTGGATCCGCCAAGCGACGCAGCCACTATTCTGGATAGAGGATGCGGCCACAGCCCTCGCAACAGACCAGAGTCTCCCCTGATTGGGCCAGTTGGGCCTTGTTGGAGGGCACGGTCACCCGACAGGTCTGGCACATGCTTCCCTTCATCGGCGAAAGAGGCTGGCCTCCCTTGCTTTTGCGCAATTCATCATAGAGCCCCAACTCGGCGCGGCCCACCGTTGCTCGGAGCGCTTCACGTTCACTCTTCAGCTGTTGCAGGCGGGCGCCCAGTTCTCTATACTGGGCGCGCAGTTGCTCCCGCTCATCGGCCCAGGCCTTTTCAAATCGATCGAGTTCCTGCGCCCCCTTGGCGACTGCTTCTTCCAGCTCCTCTGTTTGGGTGAGGCCCATGAGCACCTCATCCTCGGTCTCGGAGAGGTGACGCAGATGCATCTCGCGTTCCTGTTGCAGATTGGCCAGCTCTCTTGGGGAGGTGGTACGCCCGCTGTAGAGCTCGTTCTCCACCGTCGCGATCTTTTGCTGAAGGCCAGACATGCGCAGCTCGGCATCCTGAAGCGCTGTGCGCACCCGGCTAAGCTGTTTCTGAAGATTCTCTTGCACTTGTCGCCGCTTTTCTAATTCGCTCTGGTCAGCGAGCCGCTGACGCACGAGTTGAAATCGGCGCCCTTTTTCGTCCCACTCTTGATCCACAGCTTGAAGACGACAGAGCGTCTGGATGAGACTCATGGACGGACCTCCGCAAAAGCGTGCATCAAGCCGCGACATCCTTGTTGTCAGACGAACGTACTGGCCAACCTCAGAACCGATCGCTCGCTCCCAAGGAGCCTCATAGCGCCTTCTTGGGAGGATGGCTTGCTCAAGTGTTTCCGGAGTATAACATAGGGGATTCAACGGGACAAGCCAGCCGCGACTCGAGTTCGTTCTGAAAGAGCGAATCAGAAAGGAAGAGATGATCGCCCTCGATATCCCGGGTTTGGGGAACTATGTGTTGACGGATCTCGTTCTTGATATAAATGGCACGCTCTCAGTGGATGGTACACTGCTTCCAGGGGTGGCCACACGTTGCCGGGATCTGGCAGAGGTGGTGGACATCCATCTGCTCACCGCCGATATGCGCGGTACGGCGGCCGGCATCGCTGAGGAGCTTGGCGTAAGATGGACGCGGGTGAGGCCAGGGGGCGAGACAGAGCAGAAAGGCCTCTTTGTGCAAGAGTTGGGCGGCCATAACGTCATAGCCATCGGCAACGGCCACAACGACGCCGAGATGCTTGCGACCGCTGGCCTGGGTATCGCGGTATTGGGTGCCGAGGGCACCTCTGTGCGTGCTCTGATGCAGGCTGATCTGGCCGTCGCCGATATCTGCACCGCGCTGGACCTGTTGCTGCATCCAACGCGCATCGTTGCGACGCTGCGCAACTGAGTCCGGTTTACTGGAGCGGCGTGGAATCGCCTGGCTGCAGAGATTTGCGGGGGTTGACACGGCCCACGTCGATCCGTAGAATGGCGGTCAAAGGGAGATGAGATGCATATGCGCAAGCTCAGTTTCAGGGCTTTTGGGATTCTAGGTGCTCTGTTGCTCTCTGTGGCCATGGGCAGTTGTCTGCTTCCTCAGGGTAGGGTTTCATCCGCATTGGTTTATACATTCGTGCCCAGCAGGATCACCGTCCAGGCTGGCGAAACGATACCGGGAACGGATATTCGCTACAGCCATCAGGGCGAGAATGGCGCCCATGTTATCATAAACGGCCAGCAAGCGCTCAAGCGTCAGGGCGATTCACTGAATTGGAGCGGCGAGCCACGCCCGGGCGTCAAGGTAGAGTTGCGGATGCGTGTCGTGTGGATCAGCGACGCACAGATGGAACTGCTGGGCACCACCAAGGTGACGGTGCAGAATGCTCAGCCGCGTCGTGCCGCCATCGTGACCTCTTCACCGATGGAGTATGGCGGAGCTGTGGCGTACAACGTCCGCCAAGGGAATACAATCCCCGGCACCCTGCTAACCTATGAGGGTGAAACCGAGGAGGGCGCCAGGCTGGGCAACGTGGATGGCTATCCGTTTCGCAGGGCGGGCGATTCGATCTTGTGGGAAGGCATGCTGGTGGACGACGTCTATGTGCGGCTCGATCTGCGCGCCGTCCAATATAGTGAGCGCAGCCTCAGCGTTGGAGGTTGGGCAACTTTGTGGATTGGTCAATAAGAGTCTCTCTAGTCGCTCCAGCTCAAGGATAGGGGCAGAAGACCACATTCTCAGAGAAATTTCTGCGTCTGCCCTTGCTTTTTGACGCAGAACCTCCTATAATACAGGTAGATAGCATCCTAGGTGGAGGAGAGGGAGTAGTGGATCAAGATATGGGCATGGCGACTTCTGCGGGAGGGGCAGAGGCGTCGAGGCTCTCGGATCACCCCATGTACGAACTGCTCGAGCAGGAGGGCACTCGTATTGTACCCGAGCGCGGTGAGACCATCGAAGGCACCATTATGGGCGTCTCACCGTCCGAAATCATCGTCGACATCGCCTGCAAGTCCGAGGGTATTGTGACATCGCGGGATCTGGAGCGTTTGGATCCCGAATTTCGCAAATCGCTCAAGGTTGGCGATCAGGTTCTGGTCTATGTGTTGCGTCCGGAGGATGCTCAAGGCAACATCATCCTGTCGCTAAGTCGCGCCCAGATGGAGGGCGATTGGCAACTGGCGGCGGATCTCTTTGAATCGGGTGATGTTGTGGAAGAGACGATTTCGGGCTGTAACCGGGGGGGCGTTATCGCGCACATCGGGCGTGTACGGGGCTTTGTTCCCGCCTCACAATTGGTGTCGGTGCGTGTTCCCCGAAATCTCGAGGACGATGCCCGCGAGGAGATGCTCTCGCAGGCCGTCGGGCAAAAGCTGGCGCTCAAGATCATCGAGCTGGATCGTCGTCGCAATCGCCTGATTCTCTCAGAGCGGGCTGCGCAGCGCGAATGGCGTCAGGATCAAAAAGAACGACTGCTCGATGAGCTGGAGGAGGGCGAGACCCGCCACGGCGTGGTCAGTAGCCTGTGCAACTTTGGCGCCTTTGTCGATCTCGGAGGAGCTGATGGTCTTGTCCATCTCTCTGAGCTGGCCTGGCGCCGGGTGGAGCATCCCTCAGAGGTGCTTCGTGTTGGCGAAGAGGTGGATGTTCAGATCATCGGGGTAGATCGAGATCGGCTTCGCATCGCCCTGAGCATCAAACGACTACAACCCGAGCCATGGAGCACTGTCGAGGAGCGTTACCAGATTGGTCAGTTGGTGACGAGCAAAATCACCAAGATCACCGATTTCGGCGCTTTTGCCCAGATCGACGAGGACATTGAGGGCTTGATCCATATCTCCGAGATCTCGGATGAACGGATCGCGCATCCGAAGGATGTGCTTCAAGAAGGGCAGGAACAGACAGTGCGCATCATTCGCATCGATGCTGATCGCCAGCGCATGGGTCTTAGCCTGCGGCGAGTCGATGACAGTGAGTACTTTGACGATTCCGAATGGCAAGAAGAAAACTGATCAGTCCGTGAGCCGGCTTGTATCAATGTAGCAGAGCCAGTAGGTAGCAGTTCATAAGGGTCGGTATCTCACGGGATGCCTCTTGAGCCACTGGCCCTTTGCGAGTTGGCTCCATATGTCCAAAAGGGGGCGGTGTCATAGGCACGAGCCTCCTTTTTGCTTTACATCTCTTGTTATTGCGGGCACAAATATGACAGATTCGTCCATTTCATGTAAGATGTAGGGGATAGACATAGTCCAGTATCTGATTCTACCATCATCCTATGATCCGGCAGCCATGCAATGGCTGCGGCACTCCCTAGGGAGATACATATACTTGAATTGCATGAAAGCAAGGTGAATAATGGCTGACAAGTTTGAACGCTTTACGAGACGGGCACGTCAGGCCTTGAGCATGGCTCAGGATGAAGCCCAGCGCATGAACCATGGATATATTGGCACCGAGCACCTTTTGCTGGGGCTGATGCGTGAGCAGGAAGGTATTGCCGCGCGGGTACTTACTGAACTAGGGTTGACCCTTGGACAGGTACAGAGAGCTGTCGAGCGGATCGTGGGTCGCGGAGAGCGTCCGCCTCGCTCCCTACAGCTTGCCGAGCAGACCAAGCAGGTTATCGAGCTGGCCGTGGATGAGGCCAAGAGGCTTGGCCATCAGTATATCGGCACGGAGCATCTGCTGCTGGCGCTGGTTCGCAGCCAGAACTCGATGGCTTCGGCTATCTTGCAGAGCCTGAACGTGAACCGCGAGATCGTGCGGCGGCGCGTTCTGAATCTGATGCGCCAGGATATGACCCCTTCTACGCCTTCGAGCAGCGCTGACGACCGTTCGCGTAGCAAAAGAGAAAAGTCGATGCTGGAGCAGTTGGGTGTCAACCTGACGGACCTGGCTCGTGAGAATCAGCTTGATCCGGTCATCGGTCGGCAAAAAGAGATCGAGCGCGTGATCCAGATTCTCGCTCGACGTACCAAGAACAATCCAGCGCTCATTGGTGAGCCCGGCGTAGGCAAGACCGCGATCGTTGAAGGTCTGGCCCAGCGCATTGTCGCCGGTCGTGTACCCCACGACTTGCAGGACAAGCGCCTGGTGCGCCTGGATGTTGGTTCTTTGGTGGCGGGGACGATGTATCGCGGCCAGTTTGAGGAGCGCCTGAAGAAGGTCATCGACGAGATCAAGTCCACCGATACGGTGCTCTTTATCGATGAGTTGCATATGTTGGTAGGCGCTGGTGCTGCTGGCAGCTCGGTGGACGCGGCCAATATTCTCAAGCCAGCGTTGGCCCGAGGCGAATTGCAGTGCATCGGCGCTACGACGTTGAACGAGTATCGCAAGCATATCGAGAGCGATGCCGCTCTGGAGCGACGCTTCCAGCCCGTCCACGTTGACGAGCCCACGGTGGACGAGACACTAGAGATCCTGCAGGGCATTCGTGAGCGCTATGAGGAGCACCACCAGTTGGAGATCAGCGACGAGGCGCTTGACGCGGCGGCGCGGCTGGCCGCTCGGTATGTGCCCGATCGCTTTTTGCCGGACAAGGCCATCGACCTGGTCGATGAAGCCGCCTCTCGGGTCCGCGTCTTTCGCGTGCTGCATCCCGAGCTAGAGCAGGATGTTGTGGAGGAGGGGGATGAGGTCGTACCTAACCTGCCGCCCTTGTCCACGCCCATGGACGAGCTCTCTGAAGAGTTCCATCTCGTCGCCGACAAGCTGCGGCTCAAGAGTCTGCACACAGAGCCTGAGCTGCGAGTGACCGCCGAGGACATTGCCGAGATTGTTTCCATGTGGACCGGCGTGCCTGTTGCGGCCATCGCGGAAGAAGAATCTTCGCGTCTGCTCAAGATGGAGGATTCGCTTCACGAGTATATCGTGGGTCAGGATGAAGCGATCAAGGTGCTGGCACGCTCGCTGCGTCGAGCGCGAGCTGGGCTCAAGGATGTTCGACGGCCCATCGGCTCCTTTATCTTCTTGGGTCCCACCGGTGTGGGCAAGACCGAGCTCTGCAAGCGTCTGGCCGAGTTCATGTTCGGCAGCGAGGATGCGCTGATCCAGTTCGACATGTCCGAGTTCATGGAGCGACATACCGTATCGCGCCTGGTGGGCGCGCCTCCTGGCTATGTGGGCTATGAGGAGGCCGGTCAGTTGACCGAGGCCATTCGCCGACGCCCCTACTCGGTAGTCTGCTTTGACGAGATCGAAAAGGCGCACCCAGAGGCGTTCAACATGCTCTTGCAGATCATGGAGGATGGCAAGCTCAGCGACGCCAAGGGATTAAAGGTCGACTTTGCCAATACGATCATCATCATGACCTCTAACGTGGGTAGCTCGGTGATCACGCGTGATCTGAATCTCGGCTTCTCCACCGGCAAGACGGATGAGGACGAGGCTGACGAGTATCGCGAGATGAAGAGCAAGCTCATGAAAGAGCTCAAGCGGCTCTTCCGCCCCGAGTTCCTGAACCGCGTGGACGAGATCGTGGTCTTTCACGAGCTCACCCGCAAGGACATTGAGCAGATTGTTGATGTCCAGATCGCCGAGTTGAATGCGCGGCTGGATGAGTACCAGATCCAGGTGCAGCTCACCGATGCGGGCCGCGCTGTGCTGGTGCAAGAGGGCTTTGATCCACAGTTTGGTGCGCGTCCGCTGCGTCGGGCGATTCAGCGTCTTGTGGAGGATCCTCTCGCCGAAAAGATGCTTGAGGGTCTCTTTGTCGAGGGCGACACAGTGTTGATCGATGCAGAGGATGAGAGCATAGTGCTACGGGAGGCTGTGCTCGACGAGCCAGCGGCCTCATTGGCTGGAAAACAGCGCTGACCATGGCAAAAAGCCGCACCCGCTTTGTCTGTCAGACCTGCGGAGCGACACAGGCCAAGTGGATGGGGCGTTGCCCTGAATGTGAAGAGTGGAACTCGTTGGTCGAGACCGTCGTTGAATCTTCTTCGACGGGCCGGCCATCGGGTTCCACTCGTGCTTTGGGGGGTATGGAGGGCTCGGCGGTGTGGACGGGGAATGTACCCCGCCCATTGAGCGAGGTGCCCACCACACTCCGCGAGCGGATCGCCGTGCCCATGGAAGAGCTTAGCCGTGTCTTGGGCGGCGGCATCGTGCCCGGCGCGGTGATGCTGGTCAGCGGTGATCCGGGTATCGGTAAATCGACGCTGTTGCTGCAACTGGCCGCTGTGCTATCCGAAGAACAAAAGATCCTCTATGTCTCGGGTGAGGAATCGCTGCAACAGATCAAGCTGCGCGCCACACGCTTGGGGACCCTTTCGTCCAACCTCTATGTGCTCACCGAGACCAACCTCGACCAGATTCTGCTGCAAATGCAGCAACTCGATCCCGCTTTGACCATCGTTGACTCGATTCAGTCGGTTTATAGTGAAGAGCTCACCTCCTCGCCAGGCAGCATCAGCCAGGTGCGCGATTGCGCCAGCGCTCTCTTGCGGCTGGCCAAAGAGCGCGACATGCCGGTCTTTCTCGTGGGGCATGTCACCAAGACGGGGGCCATCGCCGGGCCGAGGGTGTTGGAGCACATGGTTGATACCGTCCTTTACTTGGAGGGCGAGCGTTTCTATGCCTATCGTCTGTTGCGCAGCGTCAAGAACCGCTTTGGCTCGACCAATGAGGTGGGCGTGTTCGAAATGCGCGACAGCGGTCTGGTGGAGGTGAGCAACCCCTCCCAGGTATTCCTTGAGGAGCGCCTGGGACACGCCGCAGGCTCGGCGGTGGCGGTGACGATGGAGGGCACCAGGCCGCTGCTGGTGGAGGTTCAGGCGCTGGTGAGCAAGGGCAACCCCGAGCGCCCAAGGCGAACCTGCAATGGCGTGGATCTGAATCGTGTGTTGCTGCTGACCGCTGTATTGACCAAGCGGGTTGGCCTATCGCTGGGCGATCAGGACATCTTTGTCAGTGTCGTCGGCGGTCTGCGTGTTCTTGAACCGGCCATCGACCTGGCCATTGCCATGGCCATCGCCTCCAGCTATTACAACCGACCCGTACTGGGTGATATGGCCATCTTTGGCGAGGTGGGCCTGGCCGGTGAGTTGCGCAGCGTAGGTCAGACGGAGCGTCGATTGATCGAGGCGGCGAAATTGGGCTTTCAGCGGGGCCTATTGCCGCGCTTTCGCGCCGAGATGTCGAACACCAATGCGGCAGGCGCGGCAAGGGGTATTGAGCGAGTGACTGCGCGTTCACTGGCCGAGGCGATCAGCATTGCGCTAGAGCCTGGCAAGGCCGTGGACTGAGTATCGGCGACGGGGGCGTCTTGAGCATTCCCAGGTTTTCGTGTATCTTGTACGGGGATGGTGGTGTGCGATGCATCGCACACCTTTTTGCTGTGCGCGATCCGTGAGGTGGAAAGGAGGCTCTTGAGGCCCCGACGTCGGGGTCTGCTGCGTCTCTGATGGGGATCTTGTACCTCGTCAGTGAAGAGCTTGGGAGGAAGCACTCATGTCTGTTCATATTATCCTGCGTCTGTTGGTCACGCTCTTCTTTGCACTCGTGGGCTGGGGGCTCGGCAAAACGCTCTCCCCCTGGATCGCCGTGCGCCTTCCCACCGGCGGCGCCTATTATCGCGGCGCCATTACAATGACCGTAGCATTTATCGGGCTTATCATTGCGCCCTATATCACCGTCGTGCCCTATGGCGGGTTGCGCCGGCGTCTGCGTCAGGTTGCAGCGCGAGATCTGGTGATGGGCATTGCCGGCTGCCTCGTTGGCTTGATCATCGCCGCGCTTTTGGCGCTGCCTCTCTCCATGCTGCCAGGAATCTGGGGGCAGATTTCTCCATTTTTGGCCGCGCTCTTGTTGGGGTATGTCGGCGCTATGACTTTGATCATGCGCGATACGGACATTCTCAACATGCTGGGCCTTGTGGTTGGTGGGGATTCGGTGGCTCGGCGACGCGATGTCGTGGTGCTCGATACCAGCGTCATCATCGATGGGCGCATCGCCGATATCTGTCGTGCTGGATTCATCCGCGGCACCATGATCGTCCCACGGTTTGTGCTGGATGAATTGCACCACATCGCCGACTCGCCCGATGTTTTGCGGCGGAACCGCGGGCGCCGTGGTCTCGATGTGCTCAACGCGATGCGCAAAGAGGAGAATCTTCCGCTAGAGATCTCGGAAATCGATTTCTCCGACATTCGCGAGGTGGATGGCAAGCTGATCAAGCTGGCCCAAGAGTTCGATTGCCCCGTGCTGACCAATGACTATAACCTGAACCAGGTGGCCGAGCTGCAAGGCGTTCCGGTACTGAACATCAACGAGCTGGCCAATGCGGTCAAGGTGGTGGTATTACCTGGTGAGAGCCTGAGTCTCGAAATCATCCAGGAAGGCAAAGAGGCGGGCCAGGGTGTGGGCTATCTTGATGATGGCACGATGGTGGTCGTAGAGGATGGCCGTCGCTACATCAACGATGCTCCGGATGTCGTGGTGACCCGCGTCCTGCAAACGGCGGCCGGTCGGATGATTTTTGCTCAAATCCAGGGCAACCACCGCCGCTAGCCCATTTCGGGTCAACGCCGGTTTGCGCTATACTAAAAGGCCATCGACGAGAGGAGCGTAAACAGTGACCGGGCTAGTGCTCGGCGCTCCCCGGGCGGCGATGGTCGATGAACGCGTGCTCAACCATAGGAGGTTCTGGTCATGGCGGTGCAGATCTACAATACGCTAACACGCAATAAAGAAGAGTTTATTCCGGTGAACCCTGGCCGGGTGCATATATATGTCTGCGGCCCCACGGTGTACAATGACGCGCACCTTGGGCATGGCAAGACGTATGTGAATTTCGACGTCGTGGTGCGCTATTTCCGCTACCTCGGCTACCAGGTGCTCTATGTACAGAATATTACCGATGTGGGTCATATTTTAGACAGTGGCGAGGACCGTATCCTGCAAGGCGCGCGGCGCGAGCAGGTGCAGCCGATGCAACTGGCCGAGACCTACACCCGGCGCTATTTCCGCGACATGGATCGCCTCAATGTGCTGCGCCCTGACATCTCGCCGCGAGCCAGTGGGCACATTCCCGAGATGATCGAAATAGTGCAAGAGCTCCTTGAAAAAGGATATGCCTACGAGGTCAACGGCTCGGTCTATTTCGATGTATCGCGCTACGAGTCGTATGGCAAGCTCTCGGGCCGGCGCCTGGAGGATGCTCAGGCGGGCAGCCGCGTCGAGGTGTTGGAGGAAAAGCGCCATCCCGCGGACTTTGCGCTCTGGAAGCGCGCCGAGCCGGAGCACATTATGCGGTGGAACAGTCCTTGGGGCGAGGGTTTCCCCGGCTGGCACATCGAGTGCTCGGCCATGTCTACCAAATACTTGGGTCAGCCCTTTGACATCCACGGCGGCGGAGTGGAGAACAAGTTCCCGCATCACGAGTGCGAGGTAGCCCAGTCCGAGGCGGCTTTTGGCCAGCCCTTTGCCCGCTACTGGATGCACAACGGTATGCTGATGATCCGTGGCGAAGAGATGCACAAGTCGCTGGGCAACTTTATCACCCTTGAGGCGGCCTGTGAGCGTTGGGATCCATTGGCTATCCGCTTCTTTGTGCTGCTGAGCCACTACCGTGGCCCGCTGGATGTCACCGATGAAGCGCTGGATGC
>SKLG01000438.1 GCA_007123335.1 Anaerolineae bacterium
GAAGCAGACGGGGGTGTACTGAGCGGGCGGGGGAAGAAGGCTCACGCGAAGGGGCGAAGGCGCGAAGGGATGGAGGTCCGCTTGACGCCGCCCCGCCCTTTGGGTTATCCTCGCCAATAGCCAGCAGATTCCACCCCACATCACGGAGGAGCCCTATGACACCGATTCTGGAGGTTGATAATCTCACCAAACGCTACGGCGAACTTACCGCCGTGGATGGCGTCAGCTTTCAGGTGGAGGTTGGCGAGGTCTTTGGCCTGCTGGGCCCCAACGGCGCCGGCAAGACGACGCTCATCTCCATGCTCACCGGCGTGCTGCCGCCCACGGCGGGCACGGCGCGCATCGGTGGCCACGACATACGTACCGCCATGGATCGCGCCAAACAGATCAATGGCCTGGTGCCCCAGGATGTGGCGCTCTATTCCACCCTGAGCGCTCGCGCCAATATCACCTTTTTTGGGCAGATCTATGGGCTGCGAGGCCAAGCACTGCGCGATCGGGTGGATGATGTGCTGCGCATCGTCGGACTCACAGAGCGCGCCGACGACCGCGTCGAGACCTTTTCCGGCGGTATGCGCCGCCGGGTGAACATCGCCGCCGGTTTGGTGCACCAGCCGCGGCTGCTCTTTTTGGACGAGCCTACCGTGGGCGTCGATCCCCAAAGCCGCAACCACATCTTTGAGAGCGTGACGCAACTCAACCGCGAGCGCGGCATGAGCATCATCTACACCAGCCACTACATGGAAGAGGTGGAGATGCTCTGCTCTCGCGCGGCCATCATCGACCAGGGACGCATCATCGCACTGGATAGCGTCAAGAATCTGGTGGCCTTGTTGGGCGGCGGAGTGATCCATGTGGGTATCTCCCATGCTGACGAGGCGCTGCTGGCCCAGATCGCGGCGTTGCCCATCGTGCAGGAGGCGCTACCTCTGAACGTGCCGCGCGACGATGAGGATACCGAGCCGCGAACCGATGGCGCCGTGATCAAGATTGTCGTCGAGCCCGGTCAGGATGCGCTGGTGAGCATCATTGGCCTGCTCAACGCCGAGGGCGTGACCATCACCTCCTTAGAGATCCTCAATCCCAACCTGGAGAGCGTCTTTTTGCATCTCACCGGCAAAAAGCTGCGGGACTAGGAGGCCACCATGCATGCACTGAACGTGGCCTGGAAGGATATACAGGTATATGTGCGGGATAGAAGCTGGCTGATCGAGCTTTTTTTCCTGCCTTTGCTCTTTATCGTGATCGTGAGCGGCGCGTTGACGGCGCTGACCGCCCCCAGGGAGGATGAGGGTACTCGCCTGGTGGTGGTGGACCTCGACGGCGGACCTGTAGCGCAGCGCCTCTTGGCCGATCTGGACGCCGCCGGCGGTGTGCGGGTGGAGATCCTTCCCCAGGATGAGGTGCTGGATTTGCTTCAGGAGCGCCAGGTAGGCCGGGTTCTCACCCTGCCGGCGGGGCTGAGCGAGGCCGAGTTTGGGCGCAGTCCGGGAGATCGGCGTCCGGTGATGGTGCGTCTGACCACTCATCCTGACGCAAATCCGGAACAGAGCGAGGCCGTGCGCCTGTTGGTGGAGGGGGTGGTGCAAGACCTGCTGCTGGAACAGCAGATCATCGCCAGCCTGGAGCAGTTGGCCGCCATGCAGGCGATGACCTCGGCTGAGCATCAGGCGCTCACGGCAGAGCGCATCATCGCTCAGGCGGAGGCCCAGTTCGAGCACGCCCGCGAACGGCCGCTGGTAACGTTGGTGCAGCGCCCACCCAGCCTCGACGGGGACGAAAGCGAGGCTCGTGGTCTGCCCGACGCCGTCCAGCTCGCCGTGCCCGGATTTGCCGTGCTCTTTGTCTTTCTTACCGCCCAGGCAACCGCCGGGTCGATCTATGAGGAGAAGCGAAGGGGTACGTTCCGCCGGCTGTTGGCGGCGCCGCTGAGTCGGGGCGCCCTGCTGGCGGGGAAGATGCTGCCCAATTTCTTCACGGCCCTCGTCCAGACAGCGGTGATCTTTGCCTTTGGCCTGGTAGGACTGCGGCTGATGGGGCTGCAACCCCTCTCACTGGGTAACGCTCCCGGTGCGCTGCTGTTGGTGGCCATCGCCATGGCGCTCTGTTCCAGCGGCTTGGGCATCCTCATCGCGGCGCTGGCCCGCACCGAGGGCCAGATCGGCGGGCTGAGCAGCCTGGTCCTGTGGGGCGCCGGCATCCTTGGCGGCAGCTTTGTGCCCCTCTTTTTGCTGGAGCGCTTCCTCGGGCCGCTAAGCCGCATAGTGCCCCATTACTGGGCCAACCGCGCCTTTGAGAATCTGCTGCTTCGCGGGTTGGGCCTCGGTGACGTGATCGGCGAGCTGTTGGCGCTGCTGGGCTTTACGGCGCTCTTTTTCGTCGTCGGTCTGTGGCGCTTTCGCTTTGAGGGGGCATCATGAGCACAGTGAGACAGACCCTGATCGTCACCTGGAAGGAGCTGCGCCTGATCCTCGCCGACAAGGGCTCGTTGGCCGTGCTCTTTTTGCTGCCGTTGCTGTTCAGCTCGATGTATGGCACGATCAATCAACAACTGGCGCAGGAGAGCGAATCGCCCACCGTATTGGTGAACGCGTATCTGGTCAACGAGGATACGGGCCCCTTTGGCGAGCGAATAGCGCAGGCCCTGGGCGAGATCGCCGTGTTGCGGGTAGAAATCCTCGACTCGGCGGAGACGGCCGAGAGGCGCGTGGCCGAGGGGCGAGCGGCGGCGGCGATCATCCTTCCCGCCGATCTGAGCCAGAGGATCGCCGATTACTCGCCTACTACCATGGAAGTAATCGTCGATCCGGCCCAGCCCGAAGCCGCCGGCATCGTCAGGGGTATCATGAACCACGCGGTGAACGAGGTGGTGCTGTGGGGCGAGGTGCAGCACGGTGTGCATATTGTGCTCGGCGAAGCCGGCCTCCCGCTGGGAGACCCCGAGACGCAGCGAGCCATCGAAGCGCAGAACTTGGGCATCATCATGACCCGCATCGACGAGTTGCGCCGTAATCCGGCCTTGAGGGTGGTGCAAGAGGATCTGGAGGGCGCGGTCATCACCGGCGGGATCGAGCTGTTCTTCGCCCACCTCTTTCCGGCGTTCACGGTGATGTTCGTCTTTTTCATCGTCGGCATGGCGGGCGCCTCGCTGCTTAACGAGCGCGATGCGGGGACGTTGCGCCGACTGCTGGCGGCGCCGGTGTCGCGAACCGCCGTCATCGGCGGCAAGGTTCTGGGCTATATGACCCTGGTTTGCATGCAGGTGATCGTTCTCTTTGGTATAGCCCATCTACTCTTTGGCATGCCGCTCGGCGATTCGCCCTTGGGGTTGGTGGTGCTCACCCTGGTGTTGGCCATGGTAGCCACATCCTTGGGCATGATGATCGCCTCTCTGGCGCGCTCGCCCAAGCAGGCCGACAGCATCGGCACGGTTCTGGGCTTTGTCCTGGCCGGAATGGGGGGCGCCATCGCCGTCAGCGCCACGCCCATCACCCGCAGCGGCGGGCCTATGAGCATCGTGGCGCGATTGACGCCCCACGGCCACGCGCTAGAGGCCTACTATAGCCTGATGGCCGAGCGGGCCGGGATGATCGACGTTTTGCCAGAGCTAGGCGCGCTGCTGGCCATGGGGCTGGCCTTTGCCGCTGTCGCGATCTGGCGCTTTCGCACCCTGGAGTGAGGGGCGAGGGCAGCAGGAGCTATCGGATTCGAGCGCCACCATTCACCATCTGGAGGAACCATGAAGATCACCAATACCGACATCTGGACCGTCGTTGTGCCCACCCTCGTGGAGCGGGTGCAGTCGCCAGAGTTTGGCCCATCAGGCTGGGACATGGTGCCCAAGCACATCATCCGCGTGCACACCGACGAGGGGCTCTTTGGCCTGGGCGAGACGGGGCGCGGCGTGCCCCTGGAGGGTGTGCAGCGGCTCGTGGCGCAGATCGAGGGCCGCGACCCGCGCAAGATGATCCCGCAGCAGTTGCCCGAGACGCTGGGCAAGGTCGACGAGGAGTACCCCCACGCCCACTATAGCCGCTGGTGGGAGGGCGCCGCCGGTGGTCCGTCTGCGCCGGGCTATGGCGCCATCGAGATGGCCATCCTCGACCTGCTGGGCAAGTATTACGATCAGCCCGCCCACTGGTTCCTGGGCGGCGCCGTGCGCGACCGGGTGCCCGCCGATTACTGGATCAGCATCCAGACGCCGGAGGACGCGGCGCGCAACACGCAACTGGCCGTGGATCGCGGCTTCAAGGGGATGAAGCTAAAGTGCACGGCCGACGAGTGCCTGATCGAGCGCTGCGAGGCGATCTGGGACGTGGCCGGCCCCGATTTCGCCCTGACCATCGCCCCCAACACCCGCTTCTGGCGGCTCAACGAGGCGCTGGACATGGCCCACGAGCTGGCGGCGCGCGGCAAGGTCAAGGTCTTTGAGGACCCCATGGCCAAGTGGAACCTCGATTGGTACCACATGTTCCGCCTGCAGAACATTGTGCCGGTGGCGTTGCACCTCGGCAACCCCAACGACATTATCAGCGCCATCAAGGCCGAGGCGGTGGATTACCTCAACCTGGGCGGCGGCATGGTCCAGTTCGTGCGCAACGCCGCCATCGCCCACGCCGCCGGCATCCCCTGCTGGCACGGCTCGGGCGTCGACCTGGGGATCATGGAGCTGTCCTATCTCCACACGGCGTCGGCGGCGCGGAACTGCATCCTGGGCAGCGATTTCGTCGGCTCGTGGACCCGCGAGGATGACCTGATCGTCGAGGGGATCCAGTTCGAGGACGGCGACGCCATCGTCCCCGACAAGCCTGGCCTGGGCTGCGAACTGGACATGGACGCGCTGGAGAAATATCGCATCGACAAGTAGCAAGGGGCTCCGCCACCTCCCGAAGGGGACCTTCGGGAGGTGGCGAGCAACGGCTCAGAAATCGCGCACCGACCCATCCAGCCCCACCAGGCGCGGCTGCTCTGTGGGGCGGAAGGGCTTGCTCTCGGCCAGCGCCTCGTCAAAGGTGACGCCCAGCCCCGGCCCCTCCAGCGGCAGGGCATAGCCGTCCACGACCTCGGGGAAGGGGCCGACGACGTCGGTGTCGCGCGGGCCGTTGACAAAGGGCGCCTCCATCATCACCACGTTGGGGATGGCCAGCGCGGCGTGGAGGGTGGCGGCGGTGCCCAGCGGGCCGGCGTTGTTGTGCGGGATGAGGCTCTGGTAAAAGGCCTCGCCCATGGCCGCGATTTTGACCATCTCGCTGATCCCGCCGCAGTGGCAGATGTCGGGCCGCAGGTAGTTGACGTATTGCC
>SKLG01000553.1 GCA_007123335.1 Anaerolineae bacterium
TCCATGGCAAAGCTACGTCGCCCGGCGCCGCCCATGGTGCCTACGCCGCCCATGCCACCCATACCGCCAGGACGCCCGCCAAATATCGTCTCAAAGAAATCGGAAAAGTCGCCCTCGCCAAAGAGGTCATTGAGATCGACCTGTTCGGTGGTATAGACGCGCTGGCCACGCGGCCCGCGGGCCTGCCACTGGCTCCAATCAAAGCCGCCAGGGTCGCCGCCCATCTGCTGATAGCGCTGCCAATCGGCGCCGAGCTGGTCGTACTTTTTGCGCTTTTCCTCGTCGCGCAGCACCTCATAGGCCTCGTTGATCTCTTTGAAGCGCTCAATGGCGTCGGGATTGTTGGGGTTGACGTCGGGATGATATTTCCGCGCCAACGTCCGATACGCCTTGCGAATCTCTTCTTGCGAGGCGTCTCTGCTGACGCCCATGATGCTATAATAGTCCTTGTATTCCATCGATAGCTCTGCTCCCCACTCTGCTTGCCGGCTGCTGACCTGCGGGTTTGATAGATACGGCTCTCTCGAGGTTGTCACTCGCCATTTTCTCATCCATTATACGCGGTTAAAGAGAGTTTGTCAAGCACCTTGATAGATACCGACTCAAGTTTACCGATAGGATTGGCGTCAAGATATTGACACGAGCTTGGAGATATGGTATACTAGAGGTTGAAGGGTTGAGAGATATGGATCACCCATCATGAAAGGAGGCATCAAATGAGCAGTCTTGAGAGACGGGGACAGCGCTCATCGACTGTCCCGCTCGGCAATGTCCTGGATCGCTTGTTTGAGGACGCCGTCACTGCGGATCCGTTGGGCAGGGCGGGCCGTTCCTCCATTGCTCTTGATCTCTGGGAGACAGACGAGGCCTATATGCTAAAGGCTTCTATCCCAGGCGTCGACGCTGAGGACATCCAAGTCAGCATCATCGATAATCAGGTGACCTTGAGCGCAGAGATCAAGCAGGACGAGACGATCACGGATGGCCAATATGTAATCCGTGAGCGGCGGTATGGTCCATTGGCGCGCGAGATCATCTTGCCCACCGGCGTCAATAGCGACGAGGTGCAGGCCGAGTATGAGGGTGGCGTGTTGACGCTGACCATGCCCAAGATGGAAAAGGAGCGGGTCAAATCCATCAAGGTGCGCAGCATTTCTTGAGCGGCGAACAAACAGATCTAGCAGATAGGGAGGTAAAGGAAGATGTCCATGACGCGATGGGAGCCTTTCCGAGACTTGATGACCCTGCGTGAGGCCATGAACCGTCTCTTTGAGGAAAGCTATGTGCGTCCGGGGGCGCGTCTGACCTCGGGTAGTGAAGTATATTGCGAGCTTCCCGTAGATGCCTATGTGACCGATGAGGAGCTGGTCATCACCGCTCCGGTGCCGGGGATGGATGCGGAGGATGTGGACATTACCATCGAAGGCGATACGCTGACGATTCGTGGTGAGGTCAAGGGGCCGATGGATAATGTGAACTATATCCTTCAAGAGCGCCTTTGCGGCCAATTCCGCCGCACGCTGCGCCTGAATATCCCGGTGCAGGCAGACAAGGCGGAGGCCACGTTTGAAAAGGGCATTCTGACCCTGGTGATCCCCAAGCAAGAAGAGATCAAGCCCAAGACGATCAAGGTCAAGAGCAAGTAGCGCCATTCCCCAGGCATATACTCGTGCCCGTCGGCGGCGTCGCGCGCGACGCCGCCGACGGGCACGTTGCTGTGTATGACAGGCCTGTCACGCCATCGCGCGGCCCCTGCATAGGCGCGCGCCCTGCCCCCTACTCGGCGCCCGGCTTGTGCAGCAGGCGCGTCGAGCGGTAAAAGCTGCGCACCACCAGCAGGATGATGCCGATACCAAAGATGATAAAGAGCGTCCCCCGCACCGGCCGCGGAATGAACTGCAAGGTGACATAGTAGGCGAACTCGGGGAAGGGCTGGACGCGGTAGAGATGGGTCAGCAGGTAGGCGATGCCCAGGCTGAGGCCCATGGCGCCGAACACAAAGAAGGAGAGCCAGCGGACGAGGTCGCTCATCTGGGCCCGCGCCCGGATAAGCCGCGCCTCTAACCCGTGGGCCAGCCGCGAGGTGACCTCGACGCGGGGCAACGCCTCGGGATGGGCCAGCAACTGCTCGGCAGGAGGAGGCGGGATCGGTACATTGCGTGGGTGCCCAAGCTGGGTGTTGATCTCTTCTTCCACCTGGATGTACTCTACCGCCATGGTCAGGTCCGTCGCTACGGGAAAGTCCTTGTGCACCGGGCGATCACCCAGCACCTGGCTCAAGGTTCGTTCGCCGAGTATGAGAATCGGCCTGGTTCCCACGGCATAGGCGGCGGCAATGTCCCTGGCGTCATCGGCCAGGAGATAGCACGCCTCCAGTTCCAGCCCGAATTGCGCCGCTGGACCATAAAAGATGCCGGGAACCTCGCCCCAACAGCGGCAGGTCTGCCCTTCGCCATGATGGCAGATGATAAAGCCGTCGATGCGCCCGCCACCGGCCTCGATCTGTTGAAGGAGGGACTGCCAGCTCTCGTGGTCATCAGGCGGGTCGGAGACCCGCGCCCCGTCGCCTAGCGTGCGAGGGCCGTACAAGAAGAGGAGGCGTTCCTCCGTCGCCAGGAGGCGCATCGCCTCCACCGTGGCCGGCATCAGCCGCCACGACTCGGGCGAGCTGGTGGGCTCGATATGGCTGTCGCGCAGGACCGCGTTTCGGTGCACTAAAACGGCTTTCACGAGTCGGTGGTGGTCTCCTCTTCTTCGCTTGATACCTGGGTCATCTCAGCGTCTGGGGCCTCGGCCTCCATGGTCTCGTCCTCGGCTTCCTCGGCAGGCGCCATCTCGGGCTTTTTCGCCATATCGGGCAGCAACAGCGGCTCGACGTGCTCACCACCCATGATGCACTGGCCGCGAAAGACGCCGCCCTCATCGATCAGCAGCGACCCCACGCGGATATCGCCCCAGATACGGCCGGCGGGCAAGATCTCCAGGCGGCCCTGAGCGGTGATGTTGCCCTTGACGGCGCCCCAGACCTGCACGGCGTTGGCGACAATGTCGGCCAGCACCTTGGCCGAAGGGCCGACGATCACATTGCCCGCGGTCTCGATATGGCCCTGATATACCCCGTCGATGCGAATGTTCTCGTCCGATTGGATCGTCCCGGTAAAACTCGTGTTGGCTCCCAGGACATTCTCGATCTTGCCCGATACGCTAGGCAGTCGATCCTTCTTGAACAGAGACACGGTTTCCCCCCTTTGCGCACTGCGATGTTACGCACCGTGGCTACCATGTGAATGGATGATGGTTTGCGCCCCAGAGGCGAGGTGTGCCCATCCACTCGTTGGATAAAACATACCTTATGGCATATGTCTTGTCAATGCAAAATGTGTTTGCGTATGGCCTCCTATCTGGTCGCTGCTGCGAAAGGGCCTTGTCAGACGAGCTGGCCGTCGTCGCGCAGCATCTGGCGCAGCCGTTGGACGTCGACCTCGGCCAGCGGCGTGTTCGCGGCCAGGGCCAGCGCCGCCGCCGTGCCCGCCGCCTGGCCGATGGCGATGCAGGTGCCCATCACCCGCGCGCCGGCCATCCCCTCGTGGGTGGCCGAGATGCAGCGCCCCGAGGCCAGCAGGTTGGGCACCGCTACCGAGAGCAGCGAGCGATAAGGGATGTCGTACCAATCGCCCTGGGGCGGATAAAGCTCGTCGCGGTCGAGCATCCGCTCGTGCTCGGCGGCCCAGAAGGGGCACTCTTCCCCCTTGGGGCAACTGGCGACGCACAGGTGCACCGGATAGGTGTTGCCCAGCGGGCAGTGGATATCTACCCACCAGGAGCCGCGGGCGATGCCGTCGTCGAACTTACGCCCCTGGGTCACGTCCTCGCCGCTGAGCCGGTAGGGACCGACGACCTGGCGGCTCTCTCGCGGCCCCACCTGGGGCGAGGTCTGCTGCACATAGGCGTCCTCAAACTCGGGCACGTTGGCGCGCAGATAGCGCAGCAGCTCCCAGATGTCGCGGCGCACGTTCAGCTCGGCGCGGGTCATGTCGCCCACGTCGGTGGAATCGCCGGCGGCGCGGGTCATGTTGGCCGCGCTGTGGTCCTTGTGATGGGCGTTGGTGCCGAAAAAGCCGGCGTTGTAAAAGCGAAAGCGGCCATCCTCCATCTCGTGGGCGATCTGCTCGCGCAGCTCCTGCTTGCGCTCCTCAGAGAGAGGCGCATACCCCGCCAGGTGAAAGAAAGAGCCCATGGACTCGCCCCGCCCGTCAAAGGGCCGGCCCTTGGTCGTGGGCGCTCCGGCCCGCGCGGCAATGTCGGCGTCGCCGGTGGCGTCGATAAAGAGCTTGCCGGCCACCGCCTGGCGGCCCGATTTGTTCTCCACGACGACCGCCAGGATCCTATCGCCGTCCATAACCACGTCGGTGATGACGGTGTGCAGCAGCAGCTCGACGCCGGCCTCTTGCAGCAGCTCGTCGAGGACGATCTTGAGCGCCTCGGCGTCAAACTCGATGCCCCAACGGGTCAGGGTCGCTGCCCACTCTGGCGCGCCATCGAGGGCGTGCATCCGCTCGGTGATCTCGCGCAGAATGCCCTCAACGATGGGTGTGTTGCTCGCGTTGGACCCAACGCCCGAGGCCGTGTGCCCCAGCACCGGCGAGACCAGCCCGGCGGTGGCCAGGCCCCCCAAAAAGCCATAGCGCTCGATGAGCAACGTTTTGGCGCCGTGCCTCGCCGCCGCGATGGCCGCCGGAAAGCCGCCCGGCCCTCCGCCACAAACGACGACGTCGGCCTCGGCGACGACGGGTATCTCTCGCGGCGCTTCATGAATCGTGCGCATGTTCCCCTCCTTTTTAAACGCGCTCGTCTATGAGCGGACGTGATAATCGCCTTGAATGAGCCACTTGTAGGTGGTCAGCGCCTCCAGCGCCATGGGGCCACGGGCGTGCATGCGCTGGGTGCTGATGGCCACCTCGGCGCCCAGCCCAAACTGGCCGCCGTCGGTAAAGCGGGTGCTAGCGTTGACGTACACGCAGGCCGAGTCGATCTCGTCCAAAAAGCGCGTGGCGTGGCTATAGGTCTCGGTGAGGATGCCGTCGGAATGATTGGTGCCATAGCGCCCGATAAAGTCGATGGCCTCGTCCACGTTATCGACGACGCGCACCGACATTTGCAGGCTGAGGAACTCTTGACCGTAAGCGTCGGGGCCGGCGGGGGCGATCAGGTCTCGATCGATGCCCTCGGCGCCCTCGAGCGCGTCCATCGAGAGTTCATCGAGATAGATCCTGACGCCATCCTGTTGCAGGTCGCGCACCA
>SKLG01000572.1 GCA_007123335.1 Anaerolineae bacterium
AGGCCTTTACGTTGACGACGCTATGGGCCGGTATCGGCTACTCGACCTATGTCGTCGATCATCTGGCCGTTCGGCTGTTGCTTGCTGCGGTGGTCATCGGCGTTACGAGCCATATCGTCCTATTGCCCACGCACCGTCCTGGATAAAAGGCTATGGAGGGCTTGTCCATCTGGCATAGCTACACCAGGTGGGACGAGAACCTAATACGACAGCTTTGACACATCTCGTGCAGATGCGTATGCTCATGCCTTGTCTATTCTGAGAGGCCGTCTTGAATCGCGCATACCATCATAGCAGGGAGTAAGATCGATGCGTTATCGCCGTGCAACCCCCCAAGATTTCCTGGCCATCGCCGACCTGGATCGCCGCGCCTGGATGAAGAATCGCAATGCCGAGTTCATCCCTGATGGGGAGCATGTATGGCGCCTGTGGTGCGAGCATGGCCTGACGTTTTGCGCGTTGACCGAGGACGGGAATGGGAGCGAGCGCCTGGTGGGGGCCATTGTGGCCTTCCCTTGCCTCGATGGACGGTATTGTGTGCACAAGGCTTTTGTTGAGGAACCCCTGCGTGGGCAGCGCATCGGCGCCGGGCTTTTTGAGGCGTTGCTGAGCGAGCTAGACGCCGTGGGTGCCGACGCCTTTTTGACGGTGGACCCGGTGAACGAAGCCGGTATTCGGCTATACGAGCGCTGGGGCTTTACCGAGCGGCAGTTTGTGCCCGGCTTTTACCGCCCTAACGAGGATCGCTATGTGCTGACGCGGCGTGCGCGACGCTAGTCTGTGCGCCGCATAAAAGCATCGATGGCCCGCCGGTAGGAGCGCACAGCCTCAGCGGGCCCCTCGTCGGCGTCAAAGATGGCCGAGCCCATCACCAGTACATCGGCGCCGGCGGCGAGCACCTCTTCCAGCGTGTCCCAGTTCACGCCGCCATCCACCTCGATGTGCGGAGGATTCTCCATCTTGTCTAACAGGGCGCGCAGTCGGCGCACCTTGTCCAGGGCAGAGGGGATCAACGTCTGGCCCCCAAAGCCCGGATTCACGGTCATCACCAGGATCAACGCTACCTGATCCAGAACCTCCTCCAGGGTGCTGAGGGGCGTGGCCGGGTTCAGCACCACCGCCGGTTGTGCTCCCGCTTCGCGTATCTGCTGCAAGGTGCGATGGAGATGGGGGCAGGTCTCCACGTGGACGGTGATCTGTTCTGCCCCTGCCTCGGCAAACGCGTCGATGAGGCTCTCCGGCTTTTCCATCATCAAATGCACATGCAGCGGAAGCGCCGTCACCGGGCGCAGGGCGCGCACCACCAGGGGGCCTACCGTAAGATTGGGGACAAAGTGGCCATCCATCACATCGACGTGCAGCACATCGGCGCCCGCTTCCTCGACAGCGCGCACCTGCTCGCCCAGTCGGGCGAAATCTGCAGACAGGATCGACGGCGCGATGCGCACCGCTCGTGTATGTGGCATGGGCTCCTCTATCATTTGGGCAGGTGCTGGCCGCGCAATTGGCCGCAGCCCGCTTGAATAGCTGTTCCACGTGCCAGACGTATCGTGGTTTGGATGCGCGCTTGGACGAGGATCTCTTGAAAACGCATCACCTGCTCTTTAGGCGTGGGCAAATAGGGAGAGCCGGGAACCGGGTTGAGCGGGATCAGGTTCACATGGCAGAGCATACCGCGCAGCAGCTCTGCTACTGCCTGAGCATGGTCAATCGAGTCGTTGACATCCTTGGCCAGGGCGATCTCAAAAGTCACACGCCGCCCCGTACGCTCGATGTAAAATCGGGTGGCATCCATCACTTGATCGAGGGGATAAGTGCGGTTGATGGGCACCAGCTTGTCCCGCAGCGCATTATCCGCCGCGTGTAACGAGATGGCCAGTCCGACGGCGAACGACTCGTGCGCCATGCGCTCGATGCCTGGCACGACCCCCGATGTAGAGACGGTGAACCGTCGCGCGCCGAGCGCCAGTCCCTCGCGGTCGTTGAGGTTCATGATCGCCTGCCACATATTGTCGAAATTGAGCAGCGGCTCGCCCATGCCCATCAAGACCACATTGGTCACATGGGCATTCTCCTCGGCAAGTTTGCGCGCGAAATGGAGCACCTGGGCCGTGATCTCCCCGGTGGTCAGATTGCGGGTAAATCCCTGATTGCCGGTGGCGCAAAAGACGCAGCCGATGGGACAGCCGACCTGACTGGAGACGCAGACGCTGTTGCGGTTCGTGTAGCGCATCAGCACGGATTCGAATAGCTGACCGTCGTCGGCTTGGAACAGCACCTTCTCGGTGAGCCCATCCTCGGACATGGCTTCACCGACCACCTCCAGGCGCCCAATGTGCGTCTCTTCCTCAAGACGACGGCGCAGATCCTTGGGCAAGTTGACCATCTCACCAGGGTCATCGGTGAGCGTATGGTAGATCCAACGCCAGATCTGCGCCGCACGAAAGCGTGGTTCGCCCCACTCTACGACGAGCCGCTGCAGTTCGTCCGCCGAGAGGTCTAGCAAGTTCAGATTGTCGTCAGGCTTCATGCCCTATAGCTCGATGATCGCCGGTGGCGCTTTTTCATATCCCGCTCGATTATCTTCTGCGGCGCCCACCCATAAGAAACACATAGTAGAGGATGGTCGACAGCGCCTGAGCCGCGGCCGCGACATAGGTCAACGCCGCTGCGTTGAGCACCTGCTTGGCCGCTTTTGCCTCCTCGGCATTCACCATCCCGCCCTGGTTGAGTATCGCCACCGCCCGGCGGCTGGCGTTAAACTCCACCGGCAAGGTTACCAGCGAGAAAACCAGTGTGCCAGAGAAGAGCAGCAGACCGATGAGCGATAGGTTGCCCACCGGGAAGAGCATCCCCACGAAAAAGAGGATCGGGCCGAGCCACGAGCCCAGTTGAACCGCCGGCACCATCCCACCGCGAATCTTGAGCGGCACATAGCCCTGGTGATCCTGGAGCGCATGGCCCACCTCATGGGCCACGATGCCCAGCGCCGCGACGGAAGGAGAGCGAGCCACCCCCGCCGACAGAGCGAGCTGCTTGTTACGCGGATCATAGTGATCGGAGAGCTGTCCAGACGTCTCCTTGATGCTGACATTGTGCAGACCGTTGATGCGCAGCAAACGCTCGGCAGCCTCATATCCGGTCATGTTCGCGCGATTGCGCATTTTGGAATACTTGCTATACGTTGACCGCACCTTGTGTTGTGCGTAAAAGCCCAACAGCAGCGCCGGCAACGCAAAGAGATAGAACATTGGATTGAACATGGGTAGATACATTTTTCTATACTCCATCCTATCAATGACGACGCAAAGCATGCGCTAGAGACGCAACTCTACTGCTGAGAGTATACACGGACGCGCCTGACATGCCAAAAGGGGATTCTCTGGATTATAGGCCTTATCTGAGTGGGGCGCTTGTCATGTCTGGGATCGAATGACGTTGCCCACTATACAGACCTTGATGTACAATGCTTGTGGTGTCCACCGGATGCGGGCGAAGCGAGGCCGCCGTCAGGATAACAAGGAGTCAGTCATCGTGTCTTTTCTCTTTGGCAGCCAGGAGTGGCTTGAGGCGTATCAGCAAGCGATCAACAGCAGCCCGGCCTATAAACGGGCTGCGGCCACATGGGAGGGCGATTTCTGCTTTGTCGTTGTTCCCGAGATGATGTACGATAAGCCTTTTATCTACTATCTCGACCTATGGCACGGCGATTGTCGTTCCTGCGCTCTGGTCGAGGAGGAGAGCGCCTATACACCCGCGTATCGGTTAGAGACCAGCGATACCAACTGGCGCGCGGTGATCGAAAAGCGGCTTGATCCCCTCCAGGGAATGATGACCCGCCGCATCAAGCTAGAGGGCGACATGGCCAAGATCATGCGCGCTGTGCCCGCGGCCAAAGAGCTGGTAAACTGCGCTGCGTCGGTGCCGACGGCGTTCCCGCCTGTGCGGTAACCAACAGCGCGTTGCAGGGGAGGGTTTTCGCCCATGTGGTTCTTTCGTAGCCCAGAGATCGTCTTTGGCGACGGCGCCCTGGAACGCTTGAGCGAGATTCAGGGACGCTGTGCGCTCATTGTCACCGATGCGAACATTATGAGCCTGGGTCTGGCCGAGCCGGTCCGCCGGCGGTTGGAGGCGGCTGGATTGACGGTGCGTCTGTTCACTGAGGTCGAGCCCGATCCCTCGCTTGATCTGGTGCGCCGGGGGGCAGCCATCGCCCGAGAATGCTCGCCCGATTGGATTGTCGGCCTGGGGGGCGGATCGTGCCTCGACGCGGCCAAGGCGATCTGGATCGGCTATGAGCGCCCCGATCTAGAGCCCGACGCCATAGGCCCGGTGGGAACGCTTGGATTGCGGCAAAAGGCGCGCCTGGTGGCCATCCCCACCACCAGCGGCACCGGCGCCGAGGTTACCTGGCCCATCGTGCTGACCGATGCGGCGGAACAGCGCAAAGTCTCGGTGGGTCATCCCGAGAATACCCCCGACCTCGCCATCGTCGATCCGGCGCTGGTGCGTGACCTGCCACCGCAGATCACTGCCGAGACCGGACTGGATGTCCTCACCCACGCCATCGAAGGCTACACGTGCGCCTGGGCCAACGATTTCAGCGATGGGCTTTGCCTGCAGGCGGCGCGCATGGTGTTCGAGTATCTGCCGCGCGCTTATCGACATGGCGCACAGGATCCCCTGGCTCGCGAAAAGATGCACAACGCCGCTACCCTGGCCGGGTTGGGCTTTGGCAATGCCATGGCCGCCCTGGCTCATGCGCTGGGCCATGCTCTGGGCGCGGTGCTCCATCTGCCTCATGGCCGCATGGTGGG
This sequence comes from Anaerolineae bacterium, assembly GCA_007123335.1. GTDB lineage: Bacteria > Chloroflexota > Anaerolineae > UBA1429 > UBA1429 > SKLG01. The sequence continues at coordinate 4,818 of SKLG01000572.1, forward strand.
GCTCTGCCTCCCCTACACCATGGAATTCACCGCCGGCGGCGATGCGCCGACGCGCTATCAAGAGCTGGCTCGTAGCCTGGGGTTTACCGGCGCGGCGTCGCCCGGTGACGATGCTGCGACGGCGTTGGCGGCGGCGATACGTGACCTGGCCCGCTCGGTGGATCAACCCCTATGCCTGCGCGACGCGGGATTCGGAGACGATGCTTTTGCCGCTGCACTGGATGATCTGACCGCCGCGGCGCTCATGGACAGCACCATCATCCTCGGTCCGCGTTACCCCTCGGAGGAGGAGGTGCGGCAGCTCTTGGGCTGTATCCATTGTGGTGATCCGGCGACGTTCTGATGGTGCCATAGACAAGGATGCTCTATGAAAACAGGCTTTTACAATCGCTTGCTCTGGGTCGATCTGAGCGCGGCACGTATTGAGACGCGCCCCTTGGACGAGGCGTATACTCGCGATTTCGTCGGTGG
>SKLG01000597.1 GCA_007123335.1 Anaerolineae bacterium
CCGCCGAGGCCATCGCTTACACGCACGAGGCTCCGCATACCGACAGCGCCCACCTCTTTCCCATGCAGGCTGGCACGCTGCTGGCAGCCGTCGCTGCGGCCAATGCAGACCCGACCGATTTCGGCGGTATAGACTTGCTTGGCCAGATCAACGAGATCTATATCGCCGAAACCGGCGCTTACAGCACCACCGCTGCGGGCGGCTGGTTCACTGGCGAAGCCACGGCGCTCAGCCAGGCATGGGTGATTCTGGGCCTGTCAGCCGCAGGCCAGCCTGTGCCTGCCGCCGCCATCGACTGGCTGATCGATCAGCAGGATGAGGCTGGCAGTTGGGCCAGCGATCCTGACACGACGGGCTTGGCCATCAATGCTCTCATCGGCAGCGGCACGGTGCCGCCTACCCATAGGGCGATCCAGAGTGCCCTCGCCTGGCTTAGGAGTGAGCAGTTGGCGAGCGGTGGTTGGCGCCCCACTTGGGATAGCGACCCCGCCAATGCCAATAGCACCGGTATGATCTTGCAGGCGCTGATCGCCGCAGGCTATACACCACCTACCACAAGCTGGGCCACCGCCGATGGTGATCCGGTGCAAGCCTTGCTCGCCCTGCAACAAGCGGATGGCCGCATCGGCGGCACATATGCCAATGCGTTCAGCACCGTCGACGCCGTTCTGGGTCTCAGTGATCAGCCCGCGTATCTGCTGGGCCGCTGGGCACGGGCACAGCACGGCCTGGGCTGGGTGAGCAGACAGCAGAACGAGGATGGTTCCTGGTCCGGCTTTGCGGGTCCTGACGTCGGCTCCACAAGTGATGCCGTGCTGGCCTTCGCAGCCGCTGGCTATGACCCCGACACCGTCCGCCTCCCCGGCGGGGCGTCGGCGCTAGAGTACCTGTTCAGCAACGCTGCGAGCTATGCCATGCAATCGTCCGATAGCGCCGGTAAGGTGGCGTTGGCGTTGGCAGCCTCCGGTGCGAATCCCCGGAATGCTGACGGCTCTGACCTGATCGATCTATTGCTGAACACCTGGTACGACGTCGAAATCGGCGCCTTTGGCGTGATCACCAACACCTATCATCAATCATTTGCCATCCTGGCCCTGGTGGCTGCCGAGGAGCAGATTCCGGTGAGCGCCACCCTGGCCCTCGCGGGCCTGCAACAGGCCGACGGTGGCTGGAAGTACGACCTGGGCGATTCGGTCTGGAACGTCACCGACGCGACGCATACCGGCCTGGCCTTGCAGGCGCTCATCGCCGCAGGCGTGGCCTCGGGTGATCCTGGCATCGTGCCTGATACCGTCATCGAGGATGCCATCGCCTTTTTGCGCAACACCCAAGGCACCGATGGCGGATGGGAAGGCGCAAACGCTACTGCGTACGCCATCCAGGGACTGCTCGCCGCCGGAGAGGATCTTGATTCGAACGATTGGGCAATCGATGGACGGACGCCGTTCACTGCCCTGGCAGCCTATCAAAAGACAGACGGTCCCATGGTATGGCAATGGTCCTGGCCTGTGGACAACGGCCTGGCCACCTGGCAGGGTTTGCAGGCCCTATTGGGTCTTTACTTCCCTTATGTGCCTGCCGAGCCGCTGCGCCCCTTTGAGGCCCTACCCGCGCTCCCAGATCCTGATCGTCTCGTGGTATCCAAGTTCAGCATCGAGTACGGCTCTGTATTAACCGTCACTGTGCCATTTGGCAGCGATCTGAACGGTGATGGCTCTTTGGCCGTATCTTATCGATCAGGAAGAGGCGGTGAGTGGTCCACAGCAGAAGATACCTCACGCAAGGCTGGACAGTTCACCGTTGTTGTGCCGCTAGCGGCGAGCGAGGGTTATTCGTTGCGACTCACACTCACCGATCCGGACGGCGTGCAAGTTGGATCTACGCTACGTGAGACCGTCCAGATGGACCTGGCTTCGATGACGCGTCTCTACTTCCCACTCGTGTTCAATCCATAGTATGCTGCGAACTCTGGGGGAGGCCCATGGGGACCTCCCCCAACGATGGATAGGATGATGAGAAACCGATATCTCGTTCAACTTCTGCTGGTCATTGCAGCTCTATTGTTGGGGCCGATGCCATCGGCTCATGCTCAGGGGCCAAACCAGGTGGCACTGATCGTGCAGCACGGTAACGGCTCTTTGGTCACCCGCTGCGTCGCCTTCTCAGAGCCCCACCTCACCGGCTATCAGATCCTGACGCGCTCGGGGCTGGATGTCGTCGCCGCCGTGGGGTCACTGGGCGCTGCCATCTGCGCCATTGAGGGCGAGGGCTGCGAGGCGCGCAATTGCTTCTGTCAGAGCCCGCCCAATTACTGGTCCTATTGGAAGTTGGTCAATGGCGAATGGACCTACTCGCAAATGGGCGCTAACAGCGCGCAGGTGCATCCCGGCAGCGTCGAGGGTTGGACCTGGGGGCCAGGCAACCCACCTCCGATGATCTCCTTCGCCGATGTCTGCGCTCCACCGCCGCCGCCTACCGACATTCCGACCAATACTCCGCAACCCACATCTACACCGACGGCCACACCTGCGCCCACTCTGACGCCGATGCCTACGGCCACCCACACCCAGGCCCCAACGCCGACTCACACGGCGACACAGACGCCGGACAATATCCTAGAGCCAACGGTCACACCCGTGCCGACTCCTGATGTTTGGTTCCGTCTCGATACCAATCCTATCAACTATGGTTCCTGCACGCATGTACGCTGGGATACCCAGCACGCCACCGATGTATACTTCGATGGCGCAGCAGTGCAGAGATCCGGCGCGATAGCCGTCTGCCCTACACAACCAACGATCTATCGTCTGCGGGTGCTGGGTCCCTTGTGGGAACAAGAGTTCTCCCTGACGCTGGGCGTAAGCGGCGGACCCATTGCCACTCCGACAAATACGCCTCCGCCAACACATACGCGTACGGCGACGCCGACCTCGACGGCAACGCCCGAGAGTGCGGCCACCGTCACGATGGAAACACCCGAGCCAGCGCCGAGGCAGACGGACTATCCGTTGCCGGCAGCATCCCCAACGGAGGCCCAAGTCGCGTCCTCACCCACAAGCGCACCATCGCCCACCGAGATGTTGACCGAGACGCCAACGGGGACGTCGGATGGCGATCAAGACCGCGCTGAACGGGTAGCCGTGCTGGGCGCCCAACCTGAGGATGCCAAAGCGAAAACGCTCACGACCCAGCCAGAAGCCAGTCCGACTTTTGTGCGCCTGCAATCAACCGGCATCGCCCGAGCTGTGGCCCAGCCGGAGGCAACATCGGCTGTCCAGGAAGCAAGAGGCATCGATTCCCTGGTCGAATCACAAGACGCTGTTCACCCGGAAAGAACTCGGCCTCTACCAAGCGGGTATATCGTATTTGCTGGTTTGGTTGGTGGGTTGATAGGCCTCCTGGGCTTCATGTGGCGTAGGCAGGTGAATGCGCGATCTGCTGAGTAGCGCTATCTAGCTATTATGTTTTTTTCATCTGCTCTCCATATCTGCTTTAATGAACAGCAGGCAGGGAGCCGCAAAATTGCTGGCGTCAGCAGCACAGGTTCAGAGTAGCACACTTCTGGTCACCGTCACTACGCCAACGGATTTCTAACGACACAATGAGATGACTAGATTGACGCTGGCTACCGATCCGCTATAATGGGGCCACAGCTAAATAGGTCATGGTAGAGGTGCCCCAAAGCTCGGAAGTGAGGGGCATAGCGCGCGAATGCGCGCCTCCGGGGAAAGACCGGTCATATCGCGTCAGCGATACCAGTCCGGCGCTGTCCCGCAACTGTAGCGGCCACAAGGCCGAAGCCAGATTACCCGCCTCTGCCCCAACCACAAAACCTTCGCGGAAAGGGGGTGGCAAGACGGGCGAGATGTCAAGAGTTCAAGCCCTTCCCCACAAGACATGAGGGGAGGGCTTTTTTCATGCCATGAATGTGCTAACCGAGGAACCCGTCGCGAACAGATACCGCGCCTTGTTGCACCAATCAACAAGACCATGACTCTTGGAGAATACCATGCGAATGCGTAACAAGCTATTCGGAGCCACTATCGCGTTGGCCCTGCTGCTCATGATAGGGCTGGCCGGCGTGGCTGTGCCCGCTTCACAGGCGGAATCCAACACCGTCGAGCAGGCTCTCGACGCGGCACTATCCTATCTCCGAACCCAACAATTGCCCAGCGGCGGCATCGACTCCTTTGGGATGGGCAGCGGCGATCCCGCCGGTACCGCCAAAGCGGTCATCGCTGTAGTCGCAACCGGGCGCTCGGCGGAATGGGCCGTGCACCCTACCAGCGGCCTATCGATGATCGATTTCCTCGCCGCCGAGGCCATCACCTATACCCACGAGGCCCCGCATACCGACAGCGCCCATCTGTTTCCCATGCAGGCCGGAACGCTGCTGGCGGCCGTCGCCGCCGCTGATGCCGACCCGGCCAATTTTGGCGGCATGAATCTACTGGGGCAGATCAACGAAACCTACGTTGCCGAGACCGGCGCTTACAGCACCACCGCCGCGGGCGAATGGTTCACCGGTGAGGCCACACCGCTCAGTCAAGCCTGGGTAATCCTGGGGCTTTCGGCCGCTGGCCAACCTGTGCCCGTCCCCGCCACCGACTGGCTGATCGATCAGCAAGATGAGGCTGGCAGTTGGGCCAGCGATCCCGACACCACGGGGCTAGCCATCACCGCTCTCATCGGCAGCGGCCATGTACCCTCCAGCCACGCAGCAGTCCAAAGAGCTCTCGATTGGCTCAAGGCCGAACAGTTGCCCAGCGGCGGGTGGCGCCCAACGTGGGACAGCGATCCCGCTAACGCCAATAGCACCGGTATGATCCTGCAGGCGTTGGTCGCCGCAGGCCACACATCGCCGGCCACAAGCTGGGCCACCGCAGACGGCGACCCGATCCAAGCCTTGCTCGCCCTGCAACAGGAGGATGGTCGCATCGGCGGCACCCATGCCAATGCCTTCAGCACGGTCGACGCCATCCTCGGCCTCAGTGGAAAGCCGGCCTACCTGTTAGCCACGGCCGAGGAAAGACAGCCCTCCGATGCGCTGGCGACCAGCGGCCAGATCAGGGGCTCGCTATCTGGAAGTCGAGCCGGATCGTTCGATGAATATGTCCTCGCATATCCCGGTGACATGGCCGATTTGAGGGTGCGTGCGACGTTTGCGCCCATCGATCCTTCGTTCAGTAATGCCATTGGCTTTAACGTCTACGGCGGTGACGCCTTTGACCAGAAATCAGGGAGTGGCGATGGCCCTGATCGCGAGTTCTCGTATCGAGCGCAGG
>SKLG01000166.1 GCA_007123335.1 Anaerolineae bacterium
AACGTCGAGTTCCTGGGGCGAATCGACAACCAGGTCAAGCTCCGTGGGTTCCGCATCGAGCTTGGCGAGGTGGAGACGGTGCTGCGCAAGCACCCGGCGGTTCAAGAGTGTGTGGCCATCGTGCGCGAGGATGCGCCCGGCGACCGCCGTCTGGTCGCTTACCTGAGCCCGCAGGAGGGTGCTCCGTCGGCTGCTGAACTGCGCGAGTTCATGCGCACCAGCCTGCCCGAATATATGGTCCCGACGGCGTTTGTGGCGCTGGAGACGCTGCCCCATACCCCCAACGACAAGATCGACCGGCATGCGCTGCCGGCGCCCGATACGTCGCGCCCCGACATGGAGCGCGATTATGTGGCGCCTCGGGACGATATCGAGGAGAAACTGGTCGCCATTTGCGCCGAGTTGCTCAGTATCGAGAGGGTCGGCATCCAAGACAACTTTTTTGATCTGGGCGGCCACTCGCTTTTGGCCACCCAGTTCATCTCGCGAATCCAGGAGAGCTTGGCCGTTGAGCTGCCCCTTCAGGAGCTCTTCCAGACGCCCACCGTGGCGGCGCTGGCCCAGCGCATCAAGACACTACAACAAGAGGGCGGTCACACGAGCGCGCCCACCATCCAGCGTCGCCCTCGAGACGCCTACCGGGTAAGGCGTTCTCAGGTGGAGGAAACAAGCACAACGCGCGTCGCCGATAGCGGGGAGTAGAGATGACAGAAGAAGCCATCCGGCAGAACGATACCGATACGGGTCCTTTGAGCCAAGACGTGGTAGACGAAGAGGTCTTTGCGTTGCCCACTTCATTCGCCCAACAGCGTCTCTGGTTTCTGGACCAGTTCGAGCCGAACAGCCCGTTCTACAATATTCCGGCCGCCGTGCGCATGCAGGGCAAGCTGGACGTGGGCGTGCTCGTGGATACGTTCCGTGAGATCATACAACGCCACGAGACTCTGCGCACCACCTTTGCCGCCCAAAACGGCGAGCCGGTGCAGGTCATTGCTCCTAGCGCCGAGTTCGATCTGCCCCAGATAGACCTGAGCCATCTCGCGCCCCAAGAGCGCGAAGCAGAGGCGTTGCGGCTCGCGAATGAAGAAGCCCGCAAGCCCTTCAACCTCAGCGTCGGCCCACTGATGAGGGCGCGCTTGCTCCGTCTGGATGATGAGGACCACGTCTTGCTCCTGACGATGCATCATATCATCTCCGATGGTTGGTCGATCGGCGTCCTGATCCGCGAGATCGCCACCATCTATGCTGCGCTGGCTCACGGCGCTACGTCGCCTTTGCCGGAGCTGGCCATTCAGTACGGCGACTTTGCCGTCTGGCAGCACGAGTGGCTGCAGGGCGAGGTGCTCGACGGGCAGATGGAATACTGGCGGCAAAAGCTGGGCGGTAGCCTTCCGGTGTTGGAGCTTCCTACCGATATGCCCAGGCCGGCGGTCCAGTCCTCACGGGGCGACACGCTGTCGCGGAGAATCCCCCGCGCCCTGACGGAGCGGCTCCTGGCTTTGGGGCGCGAGGAGAATGCCACGCTCTTTATGGTGCTCCTGACGGCGTTTCAGACCTTGCTGTACCGCTACAGCGGCCAGGAGGACATCTGCATCGGCACGCCCATTGCCAACCGCAATCGCCGCGAGATCGAGGACTTGATAGGCATGTTTATCAATACCCTCGTCATACGTACCGATCTCTCCGGCGAGCCGACGTTCCAGGAATTGCTCCAGCAGGTGCGGGCAGACGCCCTGGAGGCGTATGCGCATCAAGACCTGCCCTTTGAGATGCTGGTAGAAGAGTTGCAGCCCGAGCGGGACATGAGCCACACGCCGCTCTTTCAGGTGATGCTGATCCTCCAGAACGCTTCCACCGGCTCTCATGAGCTTCCCGGCTTGCGTGTGAGCATGATGGAGACGCACAGCGGCACGTCGACCTTTGACATGACGCTTTCTGTCACCGATACCTCCGACGGACTCGATGCGGCTATCGAGTATAGCACCGACCTCTTTCAACAGGGGACCATTGAACGTTTCCTGGGGTGCTTTGAGACACTGTTGTCTAGCATCGTCGAAGACCCGACATGCCCGATTGCTCAGCTCCAGATCCTCACTGATGCAGAGCAACAGCGTATCTTGATCGACTGGAATAACACCGAACTCGATTATCCCACCGACCTATGTATCCATCAGCTTATCGAGCGCCAGGCTGAGGAGCGACCTGATGCGGAGGCGGTTATCCATCAGGGTGAGCGCCTGACCTACGGCGAGCTGGATCGTCGCGCCAGCCAGTTAGCGCATGATCTGCAGCGCCGTGGTCTGAAGCGTGAGGAGCGGGTGGGCCTGTTCATGGAGCGCTCTCTCGATGCGCTGGTCGGATTGTTGGGCATCCTCAAAGCGGGAGGGGCGTATGTGCCCCTCGATCCCACCTATCCTTCAGACCGTCTTGCTTACATGTTGGAAGACGCCGGCATTGCGCTGCTTCTCACTCACGAGCACTTGTGCGATCTCCTGCCGGACTATCAAGGCGAGATCCTTCTCTTGGACACCGATTGGCCAGCCATTCACGAAGAGGCGGATGCGTTTTCCTCGCACGATACAGACCCGGACGACCTCGCCTATGTGATCTATACATCCGGCTCAACCGGGCAACCCAAGGGCGTCATGGTCACGCATGGCAGCCTGGTGAACGCCGCCTTTGCCTGGCGCCAGGCTTATGGGCTGGCCGAGCCGGGCATCCGTCACCTGCAGATGGCGAGCCTGTCCTTCGATGTCTTTACCGGAGATATGGTGCGCGCCCTGTGCTGGGGCGGGACCCTCGTCCTGTGCCCGCGAGAGATCCTCCTGGAGGCGCCCGAGCTGTACGCGCTCTTGAAGGATGAGGGTGTGGACTGTGCCGAGTTTGTCCCCGCCGTGTTGCGCAACCTTGTCCAGCATCTAGAGGGCAGCGAAGAGCGGCTGGATTCTATGCGGTTGGTGATCTGTGGCTCCGACGCCTGGTATGCCGGCGAGTATGCGCGATTTCTCGCCCTATGCGGGCCGAACACGCGCCTGATCAACTCGTTCGGACTGACCGAGGCCACCATCGATACAACCTACTTTGAGACTCGGACGTTGGATGTGAGTGACGATCTGCCCGTCCCTATTGGGCGTCCGTTCGCCAACATGCAGTGCTATATTTTGGATCCGCACCAGAATCTGGTCCCGGTGGGCGTCCCTGGTGAGCTCTATGTGGGCGGGCATGGCCTGGCGCGCGGCTATATCAACCTGCCCGAGCTGACGGCGGAGCGCTTTGTCACCGTGCCATCCATTGGGGACCAGCGTCTCTACCGCACCGGCGACCTGGCTCGTTATCTGCCCGATGGCAATGTCCAGTTCCTGGGGCGCATCGACGATCAGGTCAAGGTGCGAGGCTACCGAATCGAGCTGGGCGAGATCGAGGCGGTGTTGGCGCAGCACCCGATGCTGAGCGCGGCAGCGACGACCGTTCGCTCCGACGGGAGCGGCAACACCCAGTTGGTGGCGTACACCGTTCCCGCAGATGGCCAGAGCCCTGATAGCGGCGAGCTACGGCGCTTTGTGCAACAACGACTGCCCGACTATATGGTGCCCTCCCTCTTTGTGCAGATCGACGCGCTGCCCCTAAGCCCGAGCGGCAAGATCAATCGGCAGGCGCTCCCCGAACCCGACTGGTCGCAGCGCACCTCGGCGGAAACGTTTCAGCCGCCGCGCACCGAGACGGAGCGGTTGCTGGCCGATATCTGGTCTGAGGTGTTGGGCCTGGAACATGGCGGGGTGTTGGACAACTTTTTCGAGCTGGGCGGGCACTCTTTGCTGGCGACGCAGCTCGCCTCGCGGGTGCGCGCTCGGCTGGATGTGGACCTGCCCCTGCGCCGCATCTTTGAGGCCCCCACTATCGCCGAACTCGCCGAGTGGATCGAGATCGCGCAGCGCTCCGCTCACGGCATCGAGGAGCCACCCATCGAGCGCGTGCCCAGGGATGGTGATCTGCCCCTATCCTTCGCCCAGCAGCGCCTCTGGTTCCTGGCCCAACTGGAGCCCGATAGCCCCTTCTACAACATGTCCGATGCGGTCGCGGTCAACGGCGCGCTTGATCTGGCGGTACTGCGCCGCGTCCTGCACGCCATTGTAGAGCGCCACGAATCGCTGCGCACCAACTTTGTCACCGTGGATGGCCGTCCCGTTCAGCGCATCCACGCCGAGCTGACGATAGATCTGCCGATAGTCGATCTCGGGCACCTGTCTCCAGACGAGCAACAGGCCGAGGTAGAGCACCGCCTACAGCAAGAGGCCACTCAGCCGTTCGACCTGACCAAAGACTCCCTGCTGCGCGTCGTGGTCTTGCGGCTGGCCGAGAGCGAGCACGTCATCCTGCTGACTGTGCATCACATCATCTCGGATAACTGGTCCTCGACGGTGCTCATGCAAGAGATCGCGGCGGTGTACGATGCGTTTGTCCAGGACGCGCCCTCGCCGCTGCCCGAGCTGCCGATCCAGTACGCCGACTTTGGCGCGTGGCAGCGGGGCTGGCTGCAAGGCGAGGTCCGGCAGAAGATGCTCGACTACTGGCGTGAGCAGCTCACCGGCGCTCCGCCCCTGCTGGAGCTGCCCACCGATCGCCCACGTCCGCCGGTGCAGACCTTTGACGGCGCCTACCACGAGTTCATGCTCTCTGAGGAACTCACCAGCGCCTTGCAGAAACTGAACCAGCGCGAGGGCACCACGCTGTTCATGACGCTAATGGCTGCCTTCCAGACGCTGCTACACCGCTACAGCGGGCAGGACGACATCAGCGTGGGCACGGTCACCGCGAACCGCAACCGGGCTGATATTGAACAGTTGATCGGCTTTTTCGTGAACACGCTGGTCATTCGCTCGCGCCTTGAGTCGGGCCTCACCTTCCGCGAGTTGCTAAAGCGGGTGCGCGAGGCCTCCCTGGGTGCCTACGCCCATCAGGATCTGCCCTTTGAGGCGCTGGTGGATGCGCTTCAGCCGCAGCGCGACTTGAGCCACTCGCCGTTGTTCCAGGTAATGTTGGTATTGCAGAACATACCGCAAGGCCATAGCAGCGGAATGGCGGATCTCGACTTTCAGCCGCTGAGCACGCACAGCGGCACGGCCAAGTTCGACCTGACTCTGTTTGTGAGTCAGGTGGACGACCGTCTCGGTGGAGCTATCGAGTACAACACCGATCTGTTTGATGCCGCGACCATCGCGCGCATGGCGGGACATTTCGAGCGTCTGTTAGAGGCCGCCGTGCAGGAT
>SKLG01000235.1 GCA_007123335.1 Anaerolineae bacterium
ATGATGTCCCTCCATCATATTGGCCGTTTTCGATATATCACGGCAAAAAAAGTTACGGCAGGAGCGCCGGCAGTGCATCGACCTTCTCGTGATTCAGTCGATAGTAGACCCATACCCCCCGCTTGTCCGTCAGCACCAGGCCGGCATCGCGCAGCACCTTCAGGTGATACGAGATCGTCGGCTGCGCCAGGTCGCAACAGGCACGCAGATCGCAGACGCAGGTCTCCCCCTGCTCGCGCAGTTGCCTGAGGATGCTCAGGCGGCTCTCATCCGCCAGCGCGGCAAAGAGCTGCGCGGCCTCATCGAGACCCGGGTAGCGGCGCTCCTCGGCTGGGCGCCCACAACAGTTTTGGGGCTGTGTCATAACGTCCTCCTCGCTGATGAGTATAGCCTATATATTGAAAATTGTCAATATATCCGCGCGCCCTGGATCGCACCCACCGATGCTCAACAGCCTGAAAGGGCACCTTGGTTGTGGTAACGGATCGATCCTTTTGCAAATCGTGATTATGATAATCGTGATTATCATAATCACGATTATCATCCGTCCGGGCTCACGGCGGTGCACGCGATGCGCTTGCACAAGGGCGCGCGGGATTGACGTAATCGCCCGTTTCCTCTACACTTAGGGGAGCATATTCGGGGAGGACCGACATGGACACGGCCAAAATTCAATATCGAGATCAGGAATGGGAAGTCAAGAGCGGCATGACTGTGCGCGATGCCATCCAAAAGGGCGGCCTCGACCCGTCTGCCGTGCTCGCCTTAAAGAACAAGAAGCTGATCAACGACCAGACGATCCTGGAGGCCGGCGACGAGATCCGTCTCGTCAACGTCATCTCGGGAGGCTGAAAGCCGCATTTCATGAAGTGTGACATCTGCGGCGGTGTGGCGGTGATCGGTATGCCGCAACACCGCCTTAATCTATGCGCCGAGCATTTCGTCGAGTGGGTGCCGCGCATGGTGGAGCGCGTCATCCGCCGCTACGCCATGTTCACCCGCGACGAGCGCGTGCTGGTGGCGGTGTCCGGCGGCAAGGACAGCTTGGCGCTATGGGAGATACTCATCGACCTCGGCTATCAGACCGAGGGCGTCTATATCCACCTAGGCATCGACCATGACGCCTACTCGGATGTCTCCCAGGAGCATGTGCGGCGTTTCGCCGAGGGCCACGCCGACGTGCCCTATCGGGTGGTGGACGTGCGCCAGGAGTATGGCCTGAGCGTGCCCGAGCTGTCCAAGACGGGGCGCGGCAAGCGCCTCTGCTCGGCGTGCGGCCTGGTCAAGCGCCACATCATGAATCGCATCGCCTACGAGGGCGGCTATGCGGCCATCGCCACCGGCCACAACCTGGACGATGAGGCGGCGGTGCTCCTACAGAACACCTTGCATTGGCAGAGTGGCTATTTACGCCGTCAGGCGCCGGTGCTGCCCTCCACCCATCCTCGCCTGGCGCGCAAGGTCAAGCCGCTGTGCAATCTTTATGAGCGTGAAACCGCCGCCTATGCGTTGGTCAAGGGCATCTCTTTTGTGGAGCTGGAATGCCCCCACGCCACGCGGGCGACGACGATCTTTTACAAAGAATTGCTCAACAAACTAGAAGGGCGCTCGCGGGGCGCCAAGATGCAGTTCTACCTCCACTTTCTCAAGGCCAAGGAGGAAGGGCTCTTTGCTCCCGAGAAGGCTGACGCCGACTCGGAGACTGCGCTGCGCGAGTGTCGTCAATGCGGTCAGCCCACGACGGCGGAGGAGCTGTGCGCCTTTTGCCGCCTGTGGCAGAATATTGAGGCACATCATGACTGATACATCGCAGCGCGTTTATCGCTACTATGATCTCATCATGGCCAGCTTTGTGGCCGTGTTGTTGATCAGCAACGTCGCGTCAACCAAGATTCTCGTGCTGGGGCCTTTTACCTTTGATGGCGGCACGATTCTCTTTCCCATCAGCTATATCTTTGGCGATATCCTGACCGAGGTCTATGGCTATGCCCGCTCACGGCGGGTGATCTGGGCCGGATTTGCCGCCAACCTGTTGATGGCTATGGTATTCGCCCTCGTCGGCGCCCTGCCCCCCGCCGCGGGATGGGAGCACCAGGAGGCGTATGAGGTCATCCTGGGCATCACGCCGCGCATCGTGTTGGCCAGCCTGGTGGCCTATTTCGCCGGCTCTTTCTCCAACTCGTGGGTGATGGCCAAGATGAAGGTGCTCACCAGCGGGCGTTGGCTATGGACGCGCACCATTGCCAGCACATTGGTGGGCCAGGGCATCGATACGGCGCTGTTTGTGGTTCTGGCTTTTTATGGCATCTTGCCGACAGCGCTTTTGACCTCCATCGTTATCTCGAATTATGTGTTCAAATGCGCGCTGGAGGCGACGGTGACGCCCATCACCTACAAGGTAGTGAACGGGCTCAAGCGAGCCGAGAACGAGGATTATTACGACATCGAGACCGACATGACCCCCTTTAGCGTCGATGTCTGAGCGAGATCGAGGAGTATGCTGATGGAAGAGTGGGACAATGGCGAGGATTTGTGGGACGTGCAGGAGGAGCTTCCTCCTGATCACCGCAGCGGTTTTGTGGCCATGGTGGGCAAGCCCAACGTGGGCAAATCGACGCTGATGAACGCCTGGCTGGGGGTCAAGCTGGCGGCGGTATCGCCCAAGCCGCAGACGACGCGCACCAGCATGTTGGGCATCCTGACCCGCCCGGATGCCCAGGTGATCTTTGTCGACACCCCCGGCATCCACGAGCCGCGCACCAAGCTGGGCGCGTATATGGTCGACAAGGCGCAGCGCGCCATCGACGACGCCGACCTGATCCTGTTTGTCGCCGACATCACCGAGGCACCCGACGAGAACGATCGTCAGGCGGCGCAGTTCTTGGCCGATAATGTGCCGGCGGGCTTGCCTATGGTGCTGGCGCTGAACAAAGCCGATGCAGCTTCTGATGAGGTGCGCACAGCTAACCGCGCAGCCTACGAGTCGTTGGGCGCTTTTCGAGAGGCGCTGGAGATCAGCGCTCTCACCGGCATGAATCGGGACGCCCTCTTGCAGCGGATCATCGCCAACCTGCCCGAGGGGCCGCGATTCTATCCGGAGGATCAACTCACCGACGCCCAGGAGCGTTTCATCGCCGCCGAACTGATCCGCGAGCAGGCGCTCAACGCGTTGGAGCAGGAGGTGCCCCACGCCCTCGCCGTGGTGGTCCAGGACTTTCAGGAGCGGGAGAACGGTGTGCTGTACATTTCGGCCAACCTCTTTGTCGAAAAGGAATCCCAGAAGGGGATCGTCATCGGCCGAGGGGGAAGCATGTTGAAGCAGATCGGACAAGATGCCCGGCATGAGCTAGAAGCGTTTTTCGAGACCAAGGTCTATCTGGAACTTTGGGTCAAGGTGCGCAAGAACTGGCGGCGCAATGAACACTATTTGCGGCAGCTCGGCTATCCAAAAGCCAGGCGCCGCTGAGCCTCTCGACAAGGGAAGAACTCGCTTTGGCGAGTCATGCTTCGGTAGCCGATACCATACGATAGCCGATCCCTCGCTCCGTAAGGATATATTTCGGATTGGAGGGATCAGGTTCTATCTTGCGCCGCAGGCGCCAGATAAAGAGTTTGGTATAGTCGAGATTATCTTCGTACTCGGGCCCCCAGATCTCGTGCAGGATTTGCTGGTGCGAAAGAATGCGACCAGCGTTCTCAGTCAGGTAAACGAGCAAGCGCAGCTCTGTAGAGGTGAGGTCCAACCGCTCGCCACATAGCCGCGCTTCCCAGCGTTGAGAATCGACCACCAGATCATCAGCCACATAGAGCGTCTTGTTCACGGTATCGGGACGGCCTTGACGGGCGCGACGTAATACCGCATCAATACGCGCTTCCAGTTCCTTCAGGCTAAAGGGCTTCGGAACATAGTCATCGGCGCCAATGCGTAGCCCCTTGACGCGATCCGTCTCCTGCCCCTTGGCTGTTAACATGATGATCGGCACGGTGGACATCTCACGAATACGACGACATGTCTCCCAACCGTCCAGTTGCGGCATCATCACATCCAAGACGACGAGGTCCGGCCGCAACTCATAAAGACTGCGCAATCCCTCGGCGCCATTGCTTGCGCAATGGACCTCGTACTCGGCCCGAGTTAAATAGATCTCGAGCGCCTTGATCAGAGTCGAGTCGTCGTCAATGAGTAACAGCTTTGCCTGTGGTGCCATATCGGCTCCCCCATAATGAACAGTCGCTATGCACATCCTTGGCTATAGCGACACAATGAATCATGGCATACTGGCGCCAAGTCACGCTTGATCGCGGTGAGTATAGGCGACGAGTTGGCTTGCAGATACAAGATGGCATAAAAATGGCATAAAGCCCCCATTAAGAAGCCTTTGACAACCTTTTTATGATAGGATCAGATATGGAAACCATACGCCAACCATCTGGCCCACTGGTACTTGCCTCTAGTTCTCCTCGAAGAAAGCAGTTGTTGACCGCCATGGGACTCTCGTTCATCGTCGCCATTCCCCACGTGGATGAGAGCGTAGGCGAATACGAAGCACCCAAGGATGTCGCTAGACGGCTCTGTGTCGCCAAAGCCCGTGCCGTATCAGCATTGCATGCGGATGGATTGATCATCGCTGCCGACACTGTCGTAGCACTCGATGGCGAGATTCTGGGCAAGCCCCTCGACGCCGAGCACGCTACGGATATGCTCACCCGCCTGCGCAACCGCCAGCATGAGGTTCACACCGGGCTGGCCGTGCTAGATGCCACGAAGCACCGATTGCGGCAGGAGGTGGTGACGACGATAGTGCACATGCGCAATTATAATGACGATGAAATAGGTCATTTCGTCACGGGTGGTAACCCTTTTGATAAAGCTGGAGCCTATGCTATCCAACACGACACCTTCCACCCGGTCGCATCGATCATAGGCTGCTATACCAACGTTGTGGGTTTGCCCGTCTGTCGTCTGTTTGTGTTTCTCCGTGACTGGAAGGTGAAGGTGCCGATAGCCCCGCCATCCCAATGCCTGATGGCAGATGTCCTCTGTGGCTGGCCCAGGAATGGAGCCTAAAGTCTGTTATGCGCTGGCATGACAAGATAAAACCAAGGAATGAACCAAGAAGCTCGTCCTATTTCAGCGATGTAATTCATGACGCGCCAAGAGGGTCACCAATCTCTCATATCTCAGTTTGATGAAAGAGACTTGCGAAGGCAGGGATGACTCGCCACCTATGCCGAGATGCCAATAGATCCTATGAAACTCTGACAATCCTAGTCTACACAGGGGCCACACGACACGCTAATGTACCAGGAAAAGACCAAAAGCGCCTCAAGCAGATGAGCAACTAGGCTTTTATCGGTTTATATGAGGTTTTATAGTATTACGTGAGTTTTACAGGACGAATGATGTGAGGAGATGGCGGACCTTACCCTCCGCCAAAGCTTACAGTATTGTCATGTGGAGATTACAGTTTTTCTATATGATCTCTGCGCAGCCACTTGCTCCACGGGCCGTATCTTTCAAGCACCGTTTATCCACCATGGCCGTTATCCGTTCGACGAACTCTCATTAGAGGCCAACTCTTCTGGGGATGCAACGTCATCCTGGTCAATCAAGACGGCGCGTGAACGACCACCACTCTCCTGTGGCCCAACGATGCCACGCTCTTCGAGTTGATCGATCAATCGAGCTGCACGTGGATATCCGATGCGCAGATGCCGTTGCAGGAATGAGGCAGAGGCGTGTTCGTGCTGGCATACCAGTTCAGTAGCTTCCTTGAGCAACGCCTCATCGGTATCGTCATCATCCAGCGACATTCCCTCCCACGGTGGCTGCTCCTCTTCCTGAGTCTCTTGAGCGACCGCCTTTTTGTCCCAGAACGCCACCAATCCTTCGATCTCACGATCCGAAACAAAACAACCCTGGATGCGCTGGAGCTTGGGCATATCGGGCGCCATGTAAAGCATATCGCCGCGTCCCAGTAGATTCTCAGCGCCTGGGGTATCGAGGATCACCCGTGAATCGACCTGCGATGTAACCGCAAAGCTGATCCGGGCGGGAAAGTTGGCCTTGATCAGGCCGGTCACTACGTCCACCGAGGGGCGTTGGGTGGCAAGCACCAGATGGATGCCTACAGCACGGGCCATCTGCGCCAATCGACAGATCGTGCGCTCGACATCATCAGGGGCGGCGAGCATCAGATCGGCCAACTCGTCCACCACGACGACAATGTACGGCATGGCTTGGCGCCCCGCAGCCTTGGCCTTGCGGTGATAGCTCTTGATATCCCGTACCTTGAGCGCGGCGAGTTCCTTGTAGCGCCGATCCATCTCGCGGGTGAGCCAGCGCAGCGCCACAATGACCTTCTCTACATCCACCACCACCGGCGCGATGAGATGGGGAATGCCATCATACTTGGTGAGCTCCACCCGTTTGGGGTCGATCAGCAGCAATTGCAGCTCACTCGGCCGGCACTGGAAGAGTAGCGAACAGATAATGACATTGAGGCAGACACTCTTGCCCGATCCGGTGGCTCCAGCGAGCAGTAGATGGGGCATGGCGCTTAGATCGGCGATCACCGCTTCGCCCGAGACGTCGCGACCCATCGCGATACGCAGCGGAGAACTCATCTTGGTGAACTGGCGCGATTCCAGAACATCGCGCAGGCCGACGAGAGCTTTGGTGGCATTGGGCACCTCAATACCAACGACCGACCTGCCAGGTACAGGCGCCTCGATGCGAATAGGCGTGGCTGCCAGGGCCAGAGCCAAGTCATTAGTGAGCGAGAGAATCTTGCTGACGCGGATCTTTTGACGGCGCGTACCGCCATCGCGATCAGATCGCTCCAAATAGCCGGGTTCCACACCAAACTGGGTGACCGCCGGACCGCGATGCCACTCTACCACCTCGACGGGAACGCCAAAGGCATCCAGAGTCTCCTCGATGACCTGTGCCTTGTGACGCGCATCGGCATCGTCACTATCGCCAACCTCGTCAGCGATCAACAAATCCAACGGCGGAAGAGCGGTAGATGCATCGCTCTTGGCGGTTGCTTGGCCAACAGATGGGGCTGCCGCGCGCTGCCCAGTGCGCGAACGCGCACTCTGGCTCTTGGCCGCAGGTCGTTGAGACGTCGGCGGCGAGGCAGCAGGTGAGACAGCGATAGACTTTTGCGCTCCCATGGCGGAGGAATGTTCAGGCGAAGGGGCTGCTGTGCGTTGGGGAGTCAAGCGCCTCCGCGATTCAGCCAGTCGACGCCTCTCCAGGATGGCGGTTCGCCAGCGAATCCCGACGCGAGCCCATGCCCACTGAATAGACCAGGATAGCGAATGCCAGGGAATACCAATAACCAAATGGAATCCCAGCAAAATCGCCAGGAGGAGCAGGATAGCGCCGATAGTCTTGCCCACTAGAGGAACGAGAAGCCGCCACAAGGCAAATCCTACGTAGCCGCCATGGCTTCCAGCACGCGCCAGCTCCTCAGGTGAGCCGTCGGCCAAGACATGGATTATCCCCAAGCCGCAGAAAAAGAGGATCTCCCAGCCTATGACTGTCCGCCAACGCGGTGACAGATGAGGCTCGACGCTGTTCCACAACAACAAGACGATACCGGCAATTAATATGAGCGCGGCAACGGGAAACGCCCCTACACCGAATAACTGCCGCAAGGCTAACGCCCAGCGTCGACTCAGCGCTCCCTGATCGTTTGAGGTCAAGGCAATGAGGGTGATGGCACCGATGGCGATCAGCATCAGGCCCCAGATCTCTCGCCGGATCATCCATTCCCCCACTCGGCCAGAGGCCAGAGTGGTCGATTTCTTGGCCGTACGTCGACGCGCCATCATACCCCACAATCCTACAAATGGTATACGATCCCTACCGGGAGCATTATGTCATGATCGAGGGCAGCGGTCAAGATGGACGAGACATCAGACTCGCCATAGCGCTTATAGGGGAGATTGAGACCACCCTCACACATACCTCCCGAACGATGGAGATCGATCCGATCTCGGCTACTCAGTATAGAAATGTTGGTGGTTGCTCCCAGTCCGCCGATGTCGATTCCGTATCCTGCTCCTCTGATTCCTCAGGTGGAGGAGCTGTGTCAGCAACCTCTTTCATACTCAGTGCGAGACGATGATTGGCGCTATCGATACGCAGAATGTGAACGAGAACCTCTTCGCCAGGCTGGACAACCTGGCCAGGATGGCTTATCTGTCCCTCGCCAAGTTCGGTAATATGGATCAATCCCTCGAGACCCTCTTCGATCTGGGCAAAAGCCCCAAAATCGACCACATTGGTAATGGTAGCGGTAACGCTTTGGCCGGCAACGAAACGTTCCTCGACGGTTGCCCAGGGATTGGCATGTAGGCGTTTGAGGCTCAGTGCAATACGTCGGTTGTCCCGATCGACGCTGATAACGTGGACGCGAACCTCTTGGCCAATATCCAGCATCTCGCGCGGGTGAATGACCCGGCCCCAGGACAGCTCCGAGATGTGGATAAGCCCATCGATGCCGCCCAAGTCGACGAACGCACCAAAATCACACAGATTGCTGACCAACCCGCTACGAATGTCTCCAGGGGCAATCTCTCTAAGAAGGCGCTCACCGTCTCTAGGTCCCCAGCTCGTCGCCCGCTCGGAAAAGACCAGGCGATTGCGGCTGCGGTCTAGCTCGATCACCCGCAAGGACAGCTCCTCGCCCACCCAACGGGCCAGCTTTTCATCGCGCGACTCTTCACCCTCAAAGAGAGGGATATCACGCAGTTGAGATGTGGGCACAAAGCCCTGCAACTTGTCCCAACGGACCAACAACCCGCCCCGATTCCAGCCGGCAACAATTCCCTGGATCTCCTGGCCTTTTTCAAAAATATCCTGGGCCCGGTCCCAAGCCAGATCCAACTCGGTTGCCAGCTCTTTCTCGGCCAGTGCCTCATCGCTATCCGGAGGTTGATCCCTTGCGGAGAGCGGCTTGGTGGGGGTAGATGCTTTCTTTAGATAACGCTCCATAGCGGTATCCAGAAAGCTCGTCAGAAAATCCAGGCTGCGCTCATTCGTCTCCATGACACCTCTCCCATGACAACTATCGTTTCCTGTGCACCACGGCCTCTATCGGACGATCGACGCGTCGGCGCCACACCATCGGCAAGGCCAGGGGGGCTGTGCTTCTAGCTCATCGTGGCTACATAGGTAGCCAAGACCGTCGAACAAATACCGCTCCCATCACTATAACCTCTGCGGACAAGATTCTCCTCGATCTCGTTCGGACTAGGACCGTGGCTCTGGGCACGCAATGTCTCGCGTTCTCGAGTATCCAGACTATGCCAGATGCGCGCCAACATGGGCCCGGCCTTGGCCAACATAAAGGCCTCCACATCCTGATGATCCGGGCTCTCCCGGATCAAGGCGGCCTGATGGAATCGCCAACAGACCAGCTGTAACAGATAGGGCATGCGCCCACTCAGGGCCAACATCTCGCCAGCGTAGGGCAGCAGATCGACGCCGTAAGCCTCTGAAGCGGTAGAGATCAGTTCTAGCGCCTCTTCCTCGGTGCACGTGGACAAGTACTGCACAGAGAACATATTCGAAAACGGGCTCTCCACAGAGCTCATATGGCAGCAGAATCTGAGCTCCGTGTGAGTCGCGGCAATCAGCGTCATCCGGACATGATTGGTCAGGCCTCGAAATCGTTCGAGAAAATCGATATACCGTTCGTTGCCGCCGATGGCCTCAAAGTCGTCTAGGAGCAGCACCAGCCTTCCATCTTGACCCAAGTCAGCCATCGTGCGGATGAGCTGGCGAAAAGATTCCTGCCATCGGGTCACCTGCTATGGCATCTTTCCAGGCGCCAGCTTTAGCAGAGCGTACACCAGATCACGTGGATCACGCAAACGGGTGCAATCGAGATAGAGCATCAGCGGTCGTTCACCATCCCTAGAACAAGCTTGGCATATATCAGCGCCCAATAAGCGTTTGCGTAGCGCCGTCAGTCCTGAACAAGGTCCACCAACAACGGAGAGACACTCTCGCTTGGCAATGATCTCCTGACAATGTGCCAATAGGGCTGAGCGACCAACAAAGTGGTCGAGATCCTCTATGGACTCAACATACCGATATGGATTGCTCTGAATGCAGATCATGGAGATCCGTTTCCTCTATCATGTGACGAGAAATCATGGATGAGACGGCCTCCTGCGTAAGGGGTTTGATGTCCGCACCGCACCTGACGTCAACTGCCCTGGCATATGACAGACCTGCTACCCCGCCCCATCCTTTCGTGGCCCCAGAGTAAACCCACGACCGTGGACGGTGAGAATATTCCGCCAGGGTTTGCCACCAGAATCGAGCCGCTTACGTACACGGCTGACAAGCTGGTGAATGCGCTGATCATCCACCTGGGGGATATGGCCCTCCGAGTAGACGGTCGTAACGATCATATAGGGCGTGCAGACCCTGGTCCTGTTCTCAAACAGCAACTTGACCAGCGCATATTGTCTGTTGGTCAGTGGCGGGTCCAGCCGCTCGCCATCGAGATAGACCGCACCAGCCTCCACATCCACCCAGACACCCACATCCGGCACCGGCAGGCGCTCACACGAGTCCTCTGGGTCCCCGAGAAACCGACCCCTCAGATGCTCACGCCTGATCCAATCGGCAAAAGAGGACGGGATTACCTGCCCGTTAGCCATGTACCCTTTATCCTCTAACCGCCAGGCCACATGAGGCCGCACCACATGTCCTCCACGTAGAGCACCCAAAATAACCGAGCGCTCCTCATCACTGAGATATCGCTCCCATACCGCCGTAAAGTGAGGATGCGCCTCGTCATAGAAGCGCTGGCGCACAAGCTCGTGGATGCCATCGGCAAAGTCGCCTCTATCCTCCCAGGCGCGGAAATAGTGCCAGCAGGCCATCTGCATGAGAAAAGGGAATCGGCCAGCGAGCTGCTCTATCTGCTCCTTGACCTCTCCCATGGGGCAACCACCGATCGATGAAGTGCGCTCGATAAAGATGTCAAACTCGTCTCTGGAAAAGGGACCCAATTGCACTGTTTTAAAGATGTTCGGAAAGGGCGACGTGACCACCTCATGGGAACAGCATTCAAACAGCCGCGTACGCGTACTTATGATAAAACTGATATCATAGTCAAAACTCAGCCCGCGCAAAAACACAAAGAAACCTGGTGAAAAAGCCTCACATTGCGAGATACATTCGAACTCGTCGACAAAGATGGCCAGGCGTCGCGGGCGCAGCGATTCCAGTGCCCGACGCATAGCCCGTTGATACGGTGGGCCGGCAGCCGGCATCGTGGGCAGATCGGGATACTGACTATCAAGCGCATACAGAACCTCGCGGAAAAAGCCCTCTTCATCTTGAGGAAGGGTCTCGGCATTCAGATGCACAGCCAGGCATTGTCGATCATGTATGTAACGGTCCCAAACGTGTGGCTGGAGCGCCTGATGCATCAATGACGTTTTGCCGGCACGGCGTTCGCCGATGATGCTCACGCACTCGCGTCTGTCGATGGACTCGAGCACATCCCGAAGCTGTTGGTCACGGCCAAAAAAGAGATGGGGCTCCTTGATAGGACTGGGAAACCGATAGGGGTTCACTGCCTGAGCCATACTCACGCTTCTCCCTCCCTGTGCTGTGCAAACCGAAGAAGCATTTCATTCTCGCGTAACCACATGCGCACCAGCCCCATGCGAAAAGAATACCGTAATTGCTGGCCGATGCGTGTCTCGATGACCAGATCCCGCTCGCCAAGTGTTCTGAGTGATTCCAGGATGCCATCACGGGACATGCCCAGTTGCCGCCGTTCCAGTATGTTGGCGATATCGCCCAGCAGGACAAAGACTCGCACCTCATCCGTGACATGCGCTAGGGCAGCAAGTACCAGCTTTTCGTCATCCGTGAGGTCATTGTAGATGCTATTCTCAATATTGCCGGTGGCGTCGCGAACCAACTCCTGGATCACGGCGTCCACATCGCTGAGCTCCACATAGTTGCTCTGCTCGCGTTGTACGAGCCGCACCAACTCCTGACAAATATACTGGATGAAATAGGGATGGCAAGCGGTCACGTTACGAATGCGCTGGATGACTAGAGGATGATATTCAACCAACCCTCGCACCGGCTCTACGATCAGCGCATTAGCATCCCCATCGTTGAGATAACTGATCTTGCGCACCTTGGGCATGTTAAAGAGGATCGAAGAAAAATCCTTTTGCATGCGACGAACCTCATACGCACCGGTAAAGAGAAAAGTGAATTTGCGGGAGCGCTGGGTGATACCACGCAGATAATCAAAGATACTCGCATCAAACACCTTGTTACGCACCTTGTCCATCAGCACGCCGAATTCGTCCATCATGATGACGATACGTCGATCACCCAGTTGCTCATCCAGATTATCGGCGTACGCCAAAAACGCGCGATGGGCATTGGTCTGAAAGGCAGCCTCATCCGGGGCGGCAGCATCCAAGCCATGACTGGCGAGTCGCGTGGTGATCGTCTCGGCGAGCTCGAACAAGAGCTCGTTGACCGTCAAGACATAGCCAAAGAGCTGCAAATCAAAGAGTAGACATACATGCTGCGGCGTGGGTGGGTTGGCCTGAAGCTGATAGAGCACCGAGGTTTTGCCCATCCGGCGCTCGCCATAGAGCAGCAGCGGCTGTTCCTGGTATGCACCACTCACATTGTCACGTACCCACTCGAAAAGGTCCTGTCGCCCAAAGAACATCTGGCTCTCGCGAACAGGCATACCGACGATGTAGGGGTTGCGCTCGACCGTCGCGTAGGCGCTAGGCGCCGCATAGAATTCGATACGGCAACTGATGCGTTCCGTGATCTGCGTTCGATCATCGTCGTCATAGCGTGCCATAAAAAGCAGGTCTGCATGATGCGCGCTACCAGGGATCAAGGGTATCTCGACATGGCGCTCTTCGCCGATACCCAACGGATCAAGATTATGCTCCTGGCGCACAATGCGCAAACCATTGCTCCACATATCCGCCGCGTGAAGACTCACGATGAGATTGCGTGCCGAGCTATCCCCTTCATTGAACAGGCTGAACACCGCCGTCGTGCGCTGCTTTAGATCGCGAATGGGCAGCCTGGGCGTGAGCAGCCGGATGAGCAACGAAGCCCGGCCACGTAGCTGCTTGGCGGTCTCGATCAGCAGATCATGCCATCTATCGAGGGTTGGTTCAAAGAGGATCTGTTCAAAGGGCAGAGTCATCCTGCGAGTGATCTCGCGAATCTCTTCCAGACGATCAATGGCGCTCAACAACGCATCACGTTGGCTGTCTCGTCGACTGATCTTGAAGTAGAGATGGGTATCCTCCACAATGTCGCGCAGCCCCCACAGGATATCACGGACATGTGGGCGTAGCCAGCCGTCGATATCGGCCAGCCAGGCAAAAGCTTCGCCGCACTCGCCCAGTGCGCGCAAATCCTCGACTGCGGCGGCTTTGGCAGCCGTCTCGAGCGATGCGTGCAGCTCGCGACCATGCTCCCACCATTCAAGTTGAGAGGTCAGATCGAGAACTCGATCTATGTCAGCCTCATCGGATTGCAGGAGAGCATACACCCGCGCCAGGCCGAGAGGCGATACATCCTCGGGTCGCCCGCGCTTGCCAATCTTTTCCAGGACCGCCCATAGCACAGTCTGGCGTTCGCAGTCGGTCGTCGTATGAAGCGTCTCAACAAGAGCGCGCACAGCACGATCACTAAAATCGACGAGGGCGTTGCTCGCCACCTCACGCAACAAAGGTTCATCCAAGACGCGTAATAGGAGCGCGATGGCCCGAGGATCACCAATGGCGCTGAGACTGTTGATGGCCTCGCGGCGCAGGGATTGTTCCTCATCCTGATCCTGCACAATCGCGATGAGCGGCGTCGTGGCCTCGCTATATCCCAGATTGCCCAAATAGCGCACGGCGTGCACCCGCACACCGGGGTCGCTATCACTCAGCGCATCGATCAGCGTCGCGCCCAAATCGGCCTCGCCGATATCGGGCGCGCGACGCGCCAGGATCTCGAGGGCCCGGCGACGCACTTCGATGCGGGCATCATGAAGCATGGCGTGGCTCAGTGGTGCGATGGCCGGAGCGCCAATCTCACTCAGGGCATACACGGCTGCGCGCCGAACCTCGGGGGTTGTGGCAGCAATCGCCTCCAAGAGAGGTCCAATGGCTGGCGCACCAATTTTGACCAGGGCGCGGACGAGCCCACCACCGGACATGATATCGCGCCCCTCCAAGGCCTGTATCAGCGGCGCAACAGCCGCCTCGCCGATGCACGCTATCGCCTCGGCATACCCGTCCGACTGTTCGGGCGGCTCGGTGAGGATCGCGTTGATCAGCACAGGCAGGGCACGATCATCCCCTAACAGGCCCAGTGCTCGAGCCACTCGGCCACGCTGCCCAGAGCGCAGTCGGCGACTGCCCAGAGCAGCGATAAGCTGCGGTGCGGCCGCTGCACCAATGTGGACCAACGACCTCTCGGCCGCGGCCACTGTCTCGGGAGTCTCGCGCTCCACATCCAGGGCGCTGATGAGATCGGTAACCACGGGGGCCAGCAGTTCGGCAGACGTGGCCTGGCGCACCAGAGCCTGCGCCGCCGCATCGCGCACGGCGGAATGTGGGCTGCGCAAGGCTCGCGGAAGAACATGAACCACCTGTGGTGAAGGAATGTATCCCAGCGCCCAGGCTGCTTGTTGACGAACCCTGGGGTCCTCATCAGAGATGGCCGCGCCCAGAGAGGGCACCGCCCACTGCGCCCCGATCCGCCCCATGGCCAGCGCCGCTCGTCGACGCGCCTCGACACTGTCGGTATCGCGAATCATGGCGGAAAAGTGATCCCTGGTCTGCCGCCGCGCCATACCCGCGATGGCTGCGGCCGCCATTGGCCACAAGGCCTCTTGCGTATCATCTTCGAGAAGGTCAAACAGATGCTGAGCGACGCGCTCGACAAGTTCCCCGCCACTCTCCACTTCGGCGATACAGGAAGCCAACAAGAACCATTTGTCGGGCAGGCGCCGACTTGATTGTTCTACCAGATCGAGGAACGGGCTGGGCTCTGGCAGCAATCCGGCCACCAAAGCGATGGTATCATGCCATATCGGATCATCCACCCTGTTAATCACGGATGAGGTCTGGCCAGTCTGAATCAGCCAGCTTGCCGCCATATAGCTCTGTATCAGACTCGAGAAAAAGGTATAGCGCTTTTCGGCGCCAGGCTGATGCTCAGAACCGTCGGCATACAACACGCCGATTTGATGAGTCAGGACATGTACCATGCGTTCCGCATCACTACTCGGACGCCCATTGAGAATGGCCTGGCAACAATTGAACAAATCGTCATGCGACATCCCCTCATCATCGCGACACTGCAACTCGTACGCGATGTGCGCCAAACAGTCCAGCAACTCCTGCTCCGTGCCGGATAGGGACCGGCCTTGCATCGTGGGCCATTCCTCCAACAGAACACGTTGGCACTCCTCCAGGAGCATAGCTAGACACGGCCCTTGTACGGAACGATCGCGCAAACTGCGACAAACGCCGGCTGTCATCAGGGGCAGATCCAACAGATGTGCCAGGCTGGTACTGCGCTCACAAGCGGCTAACAAGCCACGAGCCGCCAAAGAGTGTTCGCCCAAGGCGTGGCGGGTATATATCTCAATGCCTTGCGCATCAAGCCCTGATAGGTTAAAGGAGTTAAAATGGATGAGCCCGGTGACATCCGCACCGCAGCGTGCTGTCACCACACAAATAGTTCGTGGGTAATTGATAAGGAACTCATCAAGCTGGGCCTGCTGCTCTCGCTTTTGGAGTGCTTCCAGATGGTCACACAGCAGGACAATCTCTCCCGCTTCTAGCCGGCGGATGACAGACTCTTTGGGCAATGCAAAGCCAAAGCGTGATAGGCCTCTGAGGACCGTGGACAGAAGATCGCCATCGTAAAGATGGCGTAAATCGATGAGCACGGGGCAAAGCTGCGCGGTGCTCTGCTTGAAAAGCTTGTAGGTCCACCACTGGTTGAACGCCTCATCGGGCTGGGTCAGCAAACGCCAGGCCACGAGGCGCAACAAAGTGCTCTTGCCCGACCCGACAGGTCCCGTGATCAGCAACCGTGGCGATTGGATGATGGCATCCCAGGCACGTAACGCCACCCCAGAGCTGTTAAGCAGACAGAGCGGCGCCCATCCTGATTCCAGTGTGGTCTCTGGAAGCCCTTTGAGGACGGGCAGTTCGTACACAGTGGACGCCAAGAGCTTGCCGTAGCGATCATAGTAGCGTTCGGGCATGAGGGGCGAGATCAAAGGATCCACCCTAGCTCTCAATTGACTCAAGAGGCTGCCAGTCGACCCATTTTGAGGCCAACGCTCACGCGCTTTGAGCATACCCTGCTCCTTCACCGAAGCGATACCCTTCTGCCATTATAACACCCCTTCTGACGTTTGGCAATGGCAAAAGTCAGCTTTTTGTCAGGAATGTATCAGTGCTTTGTCAGACTATTTCGTAACCAAATCCGCGCTAACGGGTCATGTAGGGTGAGCAAACCCAAGCAGATGGTGTAATGAGCATAGAGAAAGTTGAAAAATTCATCATAAAGATCTAGAAAGAAAAATACTATTGACAAGGTCTACCTTATGATGGGTGATGAGCGTTATAGCCACGTTGCATATGCTCCGTGAGAGAGAAAAGAGCGGCCATGAACGTCCTCGTAGCTACCAAAGAGTCGCTGGTGTTCGATCAGCTGGTTAACAGAGCTCCCGATCTTGAACTCACGGCAGCTCTGGATACAGGCAGAATCTACACCTCAATACCAAAGGCCCAGATGGCCATCATCGACTATCGGGATCTCGTTCCCCATCCCTTTTCAGCCGACTGCATCCGTCGCTTGCTCTCTAGCGCTACGCTCAAGCAGTGCAGCTCCCAAGAGTTCCTGGCCTCACCGGAAACATATCTACCCCCAAGAGCCCATTCCAGACGCACGTTCGACCTTCCCGCCAAGCGCACCATCGCGCTCACCTCATTTTCGGGAGGCACTGGCAAGACATCTCTGGCTCTCGACACAGCACTCCATTTTGCCGCCAAGACCGAACACCGCTTGCCCCTGCCCGTCGGTGTTTTCGAGTTTACGTACGGAA
>SKLG01000447.1 GCA_007123335.1 Anaerolineae bacterium
GGTGGTCTTGCCCTTGCCCTCGCCGGTGTAGACGATCAATAGCCCCTGTCGCCCCATCCTCTTCCCCTCCGGAACGCGGGCGAGACGCCCGCGCCCCGATGATAACACCCACACCGGGAGCGCCGAGCGCCTGCTCGGCTCTTCTCTATAAAGCCCAGATTCCCCGCAACATCGCCCGTTCGCGCACCAATATGCCGATCAGCTCCGTCTCCAGCTCCACCATCTCCTCATCGTCCGAGCGCAACCACTCGGAGAGCCAGGCAAAGCGCAGTGCGATGACCAACTCGTGCAGATGCACCCAACTGTACTCGGCCACGATGCCGACCTCGCGCAGGCGCTTGATCAACGCCAGGGCCAGCTTGCCCCGCAACCCCTCCGGGTGCTCGATGCCGGCGCAGCCGATGACGTTGGCCACGTCGTACAGCTCGACCTTGTGCCCGCAAAACTCCCAATCGATGACCGCCTTGATGCCGCGCAACCCCCAGATCACGTTGAGGGGATGCAGGTCGCCATGGCAAAAAGCCAGCGGCAGGCTGTCGTGCACCAGGGCGAATTCTTCAAGCAGCTCCAAGGCCGGGGCCAGCCTGGGAAGCAGTGCTGGGCGACGTCGCCCGATGCGCTCCGCCAGATCCCCTACAAATGCCGCGATCGAGAACACCCCGTGCCGCTGGCGCGGGATGCGCCCCGAGCAGGCGCGCAGGGTGACCAGAAAATCGGCCAACAGCTCGCCCCGCCAGTCCTCATGAATCCAGCCGGGGCGGGGCACATCCATGCCGTGGAGGTAGGGCGCGATCTGCCAGTATCCTTCGGCAGAAGAAGAGCGGGTCGGAGACCCGCGCCCCAAGAGGGTTTCCCTGGCAGAAGAGCGGGTCCGAGACGCATTCGGGGCGCGGGTCTCCGACCCGCTCTCCAAGTAGGCGATGACCCGCTCACCGCCGGCGCCAACGAGGTAGGGCTGCACACTGGCCAGCCCCGCCTGGAACAGGTCGGCCAGTGTGGCCGCGATGGCGCGCTTGCGCGGCACATCGTCGTCGGCCACGCGTTCCAGCACAAAGAGATAGCCCCGCGCATCCTGGAATACGGTGCGAAACAGGGTGCGCTCCGGGCTGCCGGCCACGGCCAGATCGGGGCGCAAGCGCCCGAACTCTAAGCCAAATTGGGCGGCGACGCCGCAAAGGTCCTCCGTGCTGATGCCTGCGTAGCCCTGATTGTCGCTCATCATTCCGAGAAGCGGATGGGCGCGATGTCGAGCATGGTGCGCAAGCCGGGCTGCACGTGGTCTGCGCCCGACGCCGCGAGGGCCCGCGCGGCATTGACGACGACGGCGCAGGTGGCCACATCGCCATTGACTCCTCCGGGAATGCGCATCTCGATGGGTGGAACGCCCTGTAGCACGATGCACTCGTACGACTCGGGCTCGCCCACGGCGGCGCGAAAGATGAGCGCGATGGCCGGAGTGTCCGCGTCGTCGCCAAGGCGATAGCCATAGCCTCGTTGGGTGACGCCCACGGCTTGGCCCGGTGCCACCGTGAGATCCGCCGTGCGCACCTCTCGCTCGGTGATCACCGGCTCGATCTGTTCCTCCGTCTCGACCAACTTCCAGCCGAACGCCGCCGCGATCATGTGCATCGACTCGGTGAGCCCCACATGGCGCAGCGTGCCCTCGCGCACCTTGGCGTCGAATTGGGCCGGCGTCAGCCCGGCGCCGATCTTTTGCTGAAAGGGCAGCCGCCGGAATTGGGCGTCCTGCACCCGCTCTACGGTGATCTGATCGACCCGCTGGCATACTCCGCTAAGGGCTACCGGCAGTAGATCCATCAAAAAGCCGGGGTTCACCCCCACGCCGAGAATGGGCGCGCCCGCCTGTCGCGCGGCGGCATCGATGCGTCGCGCCACCTCTGGCTGCGAGCTCCAGGGATAGACCAGTTCTTCACAGGTAGAGACGATGGGCAACTTGTGGGCCAGGAGCGGCGGGAGCTGCTTCTCCAGGCGGCTCAGGCTCGACGTGGTGGACACAATGGCGACGTCGGCCTCGACGCCGTTCAGGGCGGCCGGTACCGTGCCCGAGACCTCTACGCCCAGCGGGCCGACATCGGCCAAATCGCCCAGATCCAGGCCGATGAGGCTCATGTCGGCGTCAACGGCGGCTACCACCTCGAACCCGCCTCGATCTAGAAGGTAGCGGGTCACCATTTGGCCGATGGGGCCGAGACCGACTTGCAGCACGCGAATTTCGCTCATCCTTTGCTCCTATGCTCATGACTCATATCGAAAGGGAGATCGATGGATTTCAACGCCAGGCTCGCTCCAGGGCGGCAAGGCGTACCTCGTCGAGGGGATACTCGGCGCCCTCGAGAACCGAGGTGACGGCCAGCAGATTCTCGTTGGAGACCAGGTTCTCGGTGGACATCTCTACCACCACCCGCTCTCCCGGTGCTACGTCGTGGAGCAGATCCAACGTGTAGCGCCGCGTCTCCTCGGGGCCCAAGGTATAGATCGAGCCGGGGAAGCCGATCCACAGCGCCTTGCTGGGCCAGGTGGCCAGCGCCTCGGAGATGGGCAGGTCGCCCATGGGCGGCGGATGCAGCGCCTCGACGATATCGACATCGGTCTGGGCGATGAGGTCCTTGAGCACCCGCAGGCGGCCATCCATGTGCACGGCCATCAGCTTGCCCTGGGCATGCAAAAGCTCGGCCTGCTCGGCCCACACGGGCATGAAATAGCGCTCGAACAGGTGCGGGGTGACCAAAAAGCCGTCGAGGTTGTCGCCGCACAGGACGATCTCCGCCGGCGCCTGGGCAGCGATCTCGTGGGCCGGGCGTCGGCTGGCGCACAAGGCGTCATAGAGCCCCTCCACCAGATCGGGATAGTCGGCGTAATGATAGTAGAAACGCCCGCCCTCGCTGCCCACCCAGTCGATCATCAGCGTCTGCATCGGCGAGTGGGGCAGCGCCGTGATCACCAGGCCCTCCTCGCCCAGCCAATCGGTGGCCTGCTCGATGGGGAAGTAATCGGCGACGTAGGTGGTGTGCTCCACCATGTACTGCACGACGGGGTAATCCTCAGGGCCTTTGATCAGGCGCTGGGTGGTCCAGGGCGAGACATCGCGCCAGCTTCGTTGTCCGTGCCACTGACCGGTGCCGGGCTCGCGGCGCTCCTCGGTGAACACGCTGCCCACCGGCGTATGGTAGGTACGGCGCACCACGCTGCCCCGCTCCGAGCGCACCGGCTGCTCGACGACGTCCACGCCCTCCACATGCTCGGTATAGGCGGGACGCATCCAGCACATGCCCATGCCGCGATTGCGGCACTCGCGCTCGGCCCAGCCGATCTGGCTGTGGCGCCAAAAGTGGAAAAAGGGCACACGATCGGGCGGCTGCCCTCGGCTGGCGGCCAGTATGCGTTGGCGGCGGGTCATCTCGGACATGGGCGTTCCCCCTCTCATCGACTCATTACGGCGTCGCGTGTTGCTCGACGCCCTCGCCATATCGAATAGTGTCGCTATGATACTCGATTCGTGTCCTGATCGCGAGTGAGAGTGTGTCTTGGCATATCTGCAATCTGGCGTGTTTGCGTTCTGCAGGTGAATAGCGTCATAATGTGGCAACAATAGATGCTATACTGAGCCGAGAACACACTTTAGGTTGCGCCATTTCGTCAACGATGTTATTCTTCAGATTGCGCCATTTCGTCAACGACGTGTGCTTGTGGCCCCTTTTCATCCATGTGAGGTGTGACCATGACTTTTGATCATGCCCTGATTGCTCGTTGTGGCGCCTATTGCGGAGTCTGCTCGTGGAAAGAGCCAATGAACTGCCCCGGCTGTCAGGCGGCTCAAGGCGATATATTCTGGGGCGTGTGCGATGTGGCCAAGTGCTCGCTGGACAAGGACTATGCCCACTGCGGCGAATGCTCCGATGTGCCCTGTGGCATGTTGCAGGCGACCTTTGACGACCCGGAGCATGGCGATAACGGCGAACGGCTGGCTAACCTGCGCGCCTGGGAGCGGGGTGAGGAGCGTTACATCGCCATCGGCACCTTTGGGGATAGAAAAAGCGGTGCGACGGGCGGTTGATCCCTTTATCTCCTGCCGAGCTTGAATGATGACGCGCGGCGAGCTGCCCGAGTGGGCGCCCCGCGTCGCGCAACGGGATATCCGTCGCCTGTACGAGGACGACGCTCGTGGCATCCACGATGATAAACTGCTCGACGAGGTGGGCTATGGTTTGTTGGCCCGCTGCGAGTCGTTTATCGCTGCCGTGGAGGCGGCGCGCGGGCGCGCGCTCTGCCCGCGTTGCGGAGCGGTCGTCGAGCACGGCGTGCACAAGGAGGATCTGCTCCAATGCCCGTGCGGCTGGGAGCTGCTCTGGCGCGACTATTTTGCCACCATCCAACACAAGCAGCTCAGCGGCGCGGAACCGGTGCTCGACCTGTTCCAGCGCTATATCCGGTCTTTTCCCCATTGCGTCACCGCCGTGCAAAAGATGCTGGCCATCGATGCCCTGATCCACGGTTTCCACTATTTCTTCAAGATAGGTCCGACGCGGCCGGTGGCCGTGAACCTCATCGATGGCCGGCTGAACGAGGTCATCGACTTTCTCGACGCGCTGACCTATGGCCCCCAGAGCACCGATGGGCTGAGCCAGAAAAAGCAAGAGTGGGATGAAAAGATACAGACGGCGCTGTCATGGCGGAAATCCGAGTGAACGATGCTTCCAGGTAACTCGTGGTGTGGTTTCGCCCATGCTGTTGGCGATGCTACAATAGGCATCGAGGTGGTTTGTCCGCCCGGTAGATGCTTGGGGTAAAAAGGCGTGTGCAAAGGCAAGGTCGTGAAGCGATATCTGATTATCATGCTGGCCCTGGCCCTGGCGCTGCTCGCGGGATGCGCGCCCAAGCCCGAGATGGATGTGATCGCGACCGTAGCGCCGGACGGCGCCTCGCCATCGGCAGATACGGCGCTGCCAACCCATGATGCGTCGCGTCCCCAGGCCGAGAGTGATATCGGGCCCATGATCGCGGCTCCCGTGGAGCTGGCCTGCTGGGGCAAGGGGGCGATCCAGGGGCTGGCTCTTGCGCCCGATGGCTCAACCGTGGTCGTCGCGACGGCGCTGGGCGTCTATCTCTATGACGTGGCCGATATGCGGCAGATAGCCTATATAGAGACGGCGGTTCCCGTCGTGGATGCGGTGCTCTCTCCCGATGGTCGTACCCTGGTCTGGGGCGCCGTGGACGGCA
>SKLG01000579.1 GCA_007123335.1 Anaerolineae bacterium
ATCCTCCCAGGCAGAGCCACGCGTGTCTGGACCTACCAGGGTCAGGTGAACAAAGGCGATCCTGCCAGCCTGCAAACTTTGCCCGGTTCCTATCTTGGGCCGATCTTGCGGGTGCGCAAGGGGCAAAGAGTGCGCATCGCCTTCACCAATAACTTGCCTGAACAATCCATTGTGCATTGGCACGGTCTGCACGTACCGGACGATATGGACGGGCATCCCCGCCACGCTATCGGACCCGGCCAGACCTATGTCTACGAGTTCCAGGTGCTCAACCGTGCCGGTACCTACTGGTTCCATCCTCATCCCCACGGGCTCACCGGTCCCCAAGTGTACAAGGGCCTGGCCGGCTTGTTCATCATCTCTGACGACGAGGAAAGGGCCGCCGGCCTGCCCTCTGGGGAGTATGACATCCCACTGATCATCCAAGACCGTACCTTTGGCGCCAGTAACCAACTGCGGTATGTCTTGGATGGGATGACGCAGATGATGGGGTTCCTGGGGGACCGCGTGCTCGTCAACGGGCAGCCCGATTTTGTGCTGCCGGTGGCGACGCGGCCCTATCGCCTGCGTCTGCTCAACGGCTCCAACTCTCGCATCTACAAGCTGGGTTGGGAGGATGGCACCCCCCTGACGGTGATTGCCACCGACGGCGGCCTGCTGGAAACACCGGTGCAGCGCCGCTATGTCACCCTCGCTCCTGCCGAGAGGGTCGAGCTATGGGCTGATTTCGGCGGGCGTTCCATGGGTAGCGAACTGCGCCTGCAAAGCCTCGCCTTTGCCGGTGCCGAGGCTGGGGGCATGGGGATGATGATGGGGCGTTCGCCGGCAATAGCCGATGGATCAGAGTTTACCGTGCTGCGTGTGCGCATCGCATCCGCATCCGACGCAAAACAAGCGCTTCCTGAACGCCTCTCCACCATCTCGCGCCACCGACTGGAAGACGCGGTCAACCGTGAGAGACCGCGGGCCTTTACCCTCGCCATGCAGGGAATGCTTTGGACCATCAATGGCCGCACTTTTGAGATGGAAAACGTGGCCGAGGATGAAGTGGTCGCGTTGAACACCACGGAGGTATGGGAATTCATCAACCAGCCAGGCCGCATGGGCGGGGGTATGATGCGCGGGATGTCGGGAGAGATGGCCCACCCGATGCACATCCACGGGCCGCAGTTTCAGGTCATAGAGCGTAACGTGCGCCCAGAGATGAGGGCCAAATGGGAAACCGTGAGCGCCGGATACGTGGACGAGGGCTGGAAGGATACGGTGCTCCTGATGCCGGGGGAACGAGTCAGACTCTTGCTGCGATTTGAGGATTTTACGGGCCTGTATCTTTATCACTGCCACAATCTGGAGCACGAGGACCAGGGGCTCATGCGCAATTACCGTATCACTGCGCCTTCGACGGCATCTGCGTTTCGGGCTCCTTTCTTGGATAGTGTATGAGTTAGCCTGCTGTCCAAGCTCAGGTGCCCATCTCTCGCGTCGAGCTGATCGTCAACGGCGAGATCCGCGAGAGCGTTGCCGCCGGCCCCGATCAGGCCGAGGGGAGCTGGTCGGTCAAGGTGGATCGCAGCTCCTGGCTGGCGCTGCTGGTGCGCGGCCACTATGCCGACAAGCCCGAGATCGTGGCCGCCCACTCGTCGCCGGTGATGGTCGAGGTGGAGGGCTCGCCGTTCTATGCCGCCGTGGACGCGGTGACGATCCTGGAGCAGATCGAGGGCGCCCTGGCCTACCTGGACACGGTGGGCACCCGCGCCGAGACGCGGCGCTACAGGGAGATGCGCCTGGTGCTAGAGAGCGCCCATCGCCGGCTGCACAACCGCATGCACCAGCAGGGGCATTACCACGATCACACGCCGGTGGAGGATCATCCCGCGCATCACTGATGATGGTGTTAAGAGCCGAGCAGGCGCTCGGCGCTCCCAGGCTCCTCTCCGGGAACGCCGAGCGCCTGCTCGGCACCTGGCGGTGCGAGGGCTTGCGTCCGCTCGGCATCCGTTGCGCCAGGGGCCTCGAGTCCTGCAAGCCGCGCTTTGCTTCAGAGCCAGTCTGCAGTACCCATGCCGTTCCCTGAATCTCTTTTGGTTGACTGATCAAGCCTACTAAAGGAGGAACAGGAACCAATCCTTCGGGCGATGTGCGCGTCCCCTAACCATGGTATAGTAGTTTACATAGACCCATCTTCTGCAATCGGTTCTACGATCCCTGCAAGCCCTGGCAATCAACGGCTCCACAGGAGCCCTACATAAAGGAGCGACGATGAGAATATTTGATAGCGACTTTTCTATGGTCCTCCAAGAGGACTGTGTTCCTCCGTGCCTATCGCTCTATCAGCCGACGCATCGCCACCATCCAGAGAACCAGCAGGACCCGATCCGTTTCCGGAATCTCATCAAGCAAATGGAAGAATCGCTGCAGCAGCGATATTCGGCGCAAGAGATCGAGCCGATCCTAAAGCCGTTCCGGGACTTGATTGACGACCGCGACTTTTGGAATCACACTTTTGACGGGCTGGCCGTGCTGGGCGCAAAAGGACTCTTCAGAGTCTACAGGCTTCAGCGGCCAGTTGCCGAGTTGGTTGTCGTGGCCGATAGCTTCCACACCAAACCGCTGATCCGGATTCTGCAGTCCGCCGATCGATACCAAGTGCTAGGATTGAGCCGGCATGAGGCCAAGTTCTACGAAGGCAACCGCGACGTCCTGGATGAGATAGTACTGGCCCAGGATGTACCGCGCTCCATTGTTGATGCGTTGGGAGAGGAGCTGACGGAGCCTCACCAAACCGTTGCATCATACGGTGGTACGGGCGGCGGCCAGGCGGCCATGCACCATGGCCACGGAGGAAAAGAGAGCGACGTGGACTCTGCTGCCGAGCGCTTTTTCCGCGCCGTCGACCGCGGAGTTCTAGAACACCACTCGCGGAAATCGGGCCTGCCATTGATCCTCGCAGCGCTTCCTGAGCATCATCACATCTTTCGCCAGGTCAGCGTCAATCCGTTTCTGATAGAGCAAAGCATCGACATCAACCCGGATGCCCTGTCATCCATCGACGAGCTCCGCCAGCGCGCCTGGCAGGCTTTCGAACCTCATTACCAGGCACGGCTGGCTGCGTTGGCCGAGCAGTACGATACAGCAAAGTCCAATGGCCTCGGGGATGACCAACTGCCGCGCATCGCCAAGGCCGTCGTGGCCGGACGGGTTGCGACGCTCCTCATCGAAGCAGACCGTGAGCGTCCCGGGCGGCTTGACGCTGCGACCGGCGGCATCAAAATGGCCGATCCGGCACACCCGGAGGTTGACGATGTGCTCGACGACCTAGGCGCGTTGGCCCTACAGATGGGCGGGAACGTAGTGATCCTTCCCACCGAGCAGATGCCAACGGAAACGGGGGTAGCTGCGATCTACCGCTACTAGGGCGGAATCTCGACGGTGACGATGACCAGCGAGCGACCATGCGCAGGCGGCCGAGTGGTGATTCTCTCGGGGGCATCTGCAGTGTATGTTCGCCGCCATCTGGAAGACAAACTGGGAGAATAGACCAATGCATATTCAGTTGAATACCGATAGCAACATCGAAGGCGACACCGATCTGGCCAGAGAGATCGAGGCGGTCGTAACGGCCACTTTGGACCGCCTCAGCGACCGCATCACGTCAGTAGAGGTCTATCTGGCAGACGAGAACAGTGATCAGAAAGTAGGCACCCAGGCGATACGCTGCGTGATGGAGGCCCGTCTCACCGGCTTTTCGCCGCTCGCCGTGACCCATCACGCGGATTCGGTAGAGCAGGCGGTTAGCGGCGCCGCCGACAAGCTGGAGCGCGTTCTCCAGAGCACCCTTGACCGGTTGGAGACCCTTCAAGAGGAGCCGCCCCCAATCGAATAAACCGCGCCCATCAGTCGCCCCGCACCACAGGCCTGGTTGCTTGCTGCACAACCGTTCGGTGCACTGGGACTAACATAGCAACTGGTGCACACACTGGGGGCTGGTCAGTTGACCTCAAGCCCTTGGAAGGCCTCGCTGCCGCTGCATAGATCTTTGTAGCACAGACTGCAGAGGGGCTATTCTTAGCGCAGCGAACCATGAGGAAAGAGGTATCGGAATGGAAATCGTTGGCGCTGCATTGCAGATAGGATATACACGTGTGCTTCTTTGTGACAACCTTGCTCATGATAGGAACTTTTAGTATGGATCCATCTATCATCACTGTTCTGGCTATCCTCATCGCTACTGTGATCATGCTCGTTTTTGAGGTTGTCCGCATCGACGTTGTGGCCATTATCTGTATGCTGGCGTTGGGATGGACCGGCGTGCTGACGCCGCAAGAAACGCTCTCCGGTTTTTCAAGCAATGCCGTGATCGCTATGATAGCCGTCATGATTTTAGGACAGGGCATTGCTAAAACCGGGATCATGGATCGTTTTTCACGCGCAGTCTTGGAAAGAGTGGGGACCAAAGAGTCGAGTGTGATTGGAGTGATGTCCCTAACGGTGGGGATGCTCTCTGGGCTGATACAGAATATCGGTGCGGCGGCGCTTTTTCTGCCGGGTATTCTCACTATCTCACGTCGGGAAAAAATCCCGGCATCGGCGTTGATCATGCCGATAGGATTTGCGGCCATAGTGGGCGGCACATTGAGCATGGTGGGCTCAGGCCCGCTGATTCTGATCAATGACCTGCTTCTCAGCGCTGACTTGATCCCCTATGGATTGTTCAGCGTAACTCCGGTGGGCATTCTGTTGCTTCTCTCTGTAATTGGCTTTTTTTTCATGCTTGGCAAATTCGTTCTGCCTCATTCGGAATCTGCGGACGAATCAGTTTCGGAGCAGAATAAACTGATCGAAGCACTGCATCTGCCGCATCGCATCTGGCACTATGCCATACCCCCAGAGAGCGCATTGGCGGGCAAAACGACCGAGCAATCGGGTGTATGGGGAGAATTCAACCTGAATATCCTCGGTATCTCGCAAGGCCGGGAGGCGGAATATGCGCCCTGGCGAGAAGCCAAGTTCCAGGCTGGGCAGGAGATGGCGCTCTTGGGCAATGAAAAAGATGTGGGGAAATTCGCCTCTGCCTACAACCTGATACATCAAGAAAAGGGTTATCGATTTTCCAGTCTCAACGATCCACAGCGCGCCGGTTTTGCCGAAGTGATCATTCCGCCCCGTTCGGACATGGTTGGTGAGACCATTCGCCAATTTTCACTTCGCAAACGGTATGCCGTGGAGCCGGTGA
>SKLG01000257.1 GCA_007123335.1 Anaerolineae bacterium
CCTGGAGATGATGGTGGCCCTGGCCAAGATGCGGGTGCGGCGCACGCCGGCCAACCAGGCCCACGTCACCAACCGCCGCGAGAACCCCGCCCTCCTCGCCGCCGACGCCGCCGAGGCCGCGTTGCGCGGGTTTGCCGAGAACGAGACCACCGTGGGCATCGCCCGCTCGGCGCCGCTCAACGCCCTGGCCATCACCGTGGGCTCGCAGGTGGGGCGGCCCGGGGTGCTCACTCAGTGCGCCGTCGAGGAGGGGATCAACCTGCGGCTGGGCTTTAAGGGTCTCACTTCCTACTCAGAGACGCTGTCGGTATACGGCACCGAGGGCGCCTTTGTGGATGGCGACGACACACCCTGGTCCAAGACTTTTCTGGCCTCAGCCTATGCCTCTCGGGGGGTCAAGATCCGTTTTACCTCGGGCACCGGCTCCGAGGCGCTCATGGGCCACTCGCAGGGCCGCTCCATGCTCTACCTCGAGGCCCGTTGCCTGCTGGTCACCCGTGGAGCGGGCAGCCAGGGCGTGCAGAACGGCTCCATCAGTTGCGTGGCCCTGCCCGAGTCGCTGCCCGGCGGCGTGCGGGTCATCCTGGCCGAGAACCTGCTGGCCGCCATGCTCAATCTGGAGGTCGCCTCGGGCAACGACGCCCTGGCCAGCCACTCGGACATTCGCAAGACGGCCAAGCTCATGTGCCAATTCATCCCCGGCACCGACTTTGTGCACTCGGGGTTCAGCTCGGTGCCGCGATACGACAATATGTTCGGCGGCGGCTGCTTTGACGCCACCGAGTACGACGATTATTACGTCGTGCAGCGCGACATGCAGATCGACGCCGGCCTCCACCCCGTGCGCGAGGAGGAGGCGCTGGCCGTCCGCGAGCGCGCCGCGCGGGCCATCCAGGCGGTCTATGCCGGGCTGGGCTTTCCCGCCATCGAAGAGGAGGAGATTCAGGCGGCGATGACGGCGTTCAACAGCCAGGACATGCCGGCACGGGATGTGATCGCTGACCTGGCCGCCGCCGATGCGTTTCTCGCCGGGCCGCGCACCATCCTGGACGTGATCCGCGCCCTGGACGAGGCTGGCTTCTCCGAGATCGCCGCGCGTCTGCTAGAGATGGGCCGTCAGCGGGTGCTGGGGGACTATTTGCAGCCCTCGGCTATCTTTGACGCCGATTTTCACGTGCTCAGCGGGATCAACGACGCCAACGACTATACCGGGCCGGGCAGCGGCTATCGCCTTCAGGGCGAGCGCTGGCAGCGGGTGCAGGACTTGCCCCAGGCCAAACCGCCCGAGGGCTATTTGGAGGGACAGGGCGAGCATCCGCTGGCCAATCTGGCCGAGCTTGGCGCCGCCGCCAAGGGGAGCGTCCCCGAGGTGGTCATCGCCGTGGGCCCCGCCTTTGGCCGCCAGCTCACCGAGACGATCAACGGCCTGCCCCACGAGCAGGTGTTGCAGGAGCTGCTCAGCGGCATCGCCGAGGAGGGCCTGCCGGCGCGGCTGGTCAAGATCCACCAGTCGGCGGATTGCGCCTTTGTCGGCTATGCCGGGGCGCAGCTCAGCGGCTCGGGGGTGTCCATCGGTATCCAGTCGCGGGGCACCACGGTCATCCACCGCGCCGATCTGGCGCCGCTGAACAACCTGGAGCTGTTCTCTCAATCGCCGAACCTGTCGCTTGAGTCGTTCCGTCAGATCGGGCGCAACGCCGCCCGCTATGCCAAGGGCGAGGCCGTGGCGCCGGTGCCGGTGAAGGTGGATAATTGGGTGCGGCTGCGGCTCATCGTCAAGACGATGCTGCTGCATCGCCGCGAGATCGAGCAGATAGAGGCGGATCGCCCGCCGACGGAGCTGCACTTTGATTGGGAGCCAGAGGTATAGAGAGCTGTTGGACAGGTGGTGCGAACGCAACCACTGTGGGGGGAATAAGAGCGGGCCGGAGGCCCGCGCCCCATGGTATGATGGCGTGTTTGGCGCCTGGATGGATAGGGAGTAGAGATGACAGAAGGGAAGAATCGTCCGCGCTATCCGTTGGGAGAGCATGAGAGCGAGGGAATTACCTCGCGCACGGGCCGGCCGCTCTCCGAGCTGACGATGGAGAACGTTCGCGCGGGGCAGATCGATCAGGGCGACTTTACCATCCACCCCGACACGCTGCGCGCTCAGGCAGAGATCGCCGAGGAGGCGGGCTTTTGCCAGCTCGGCGCCAACCTGCGCCGCGCCGCCGAGCTGGCCACGATTCCACAGGAAAAGGTGCTATCCATCTATGAGGCGCTGCGTCCCTATCGGCTCACCTACGACCAACTCCTGGCGTTGGCCGACGAGCTGGACGAGGCGTACAACGCCCATGAGAACGCGGCATTGGTGCGCGAGGCGGCGCAGGCCTATCGCGCTCGCGGGCTCGTCTGAGCCCCGCGTCATAGGTTGCGGAGGGCGATTATGCAAATCACACTGAATGGCGAGTGGCAACTTGGTCAGGCCGGGGAAAAGCGGGGAGAAATGTCGGGGCCTATCCCGGCCACCGTCCCCGGTTGCGTACACACCGATCTGCTGGCAGCCGGGCTCATCCCCGACCCGTTTTATCGCGACAACGAATTGCAGCTCTTTTGGATTGGCGAGACGGACTGGCTTTACCAGCGCATCTTCCAGGTGCCTCCGGAGTTGCTGACTCGCGACCACGTCATCCTGCGCTGCGACGGCCTCGACACGCTGGCTACCCTCTCTATCAATGGCCAGGTGGTGGGCGAGACGGACAACATGTTCCGCACCTGGGAGTTTGACGTCAAGCAGCTGCTCCGTGAGGGCGAGAACGAAATCGCCGTGCATTTTGCCGCCG
The DNA here is from genome assembly GCA_007123335.1 of Anaerolineae bacterium. Lineage (GTDB taxonomy): Bacteria > Chloroflexota > Anaerolineae > UBA1429 > UBA1429 > SKLG01. The sequence goes on from SKLG01000257.1 coordinate 2,826, forward strand.
CCATGCCCTACGTCCGGCACAAGGCCGAGACGGTGCGCCGCCTGCCGGCCTGGGGCGTGGGCGACCACAAGCTCGACGGCGGGGGCTGGATCCGCAAGGAGCCCTGCAACTTTGGCTGGGACTGGGGTCCCAAGCTGGTCACCTGCGGCATCTGGCGCGACATCACGCTGCTGGGCTATGATCGGGCGCGGCTGCGGGATGTGCATATCCTCCAGGATCACTCCAATCAGGGCGCCGTGGGCTTGACCGTGCAGGCCGAGGTCGAGGGACAGGCCGAGGGCCTGAGCGCAAAAGTGGCCATCTCATATCAAGGCCATGTTGTGGCTCAGGGGACCGCGCCCTTTGAGGAAGGCAAAGCGCGGGTGGACCTCGTCGTCGAGGGTGCTCAACTCTGGTGGCCCCACGGCATGGGCGATCAACCGCTCTATGACGTGCGCGTCGAGTTGATCGACCAAGAGGGCGCCCGTATGGATGATGACGCCGGCACGCTCACCAAGCGCATCGGCCTGCGCACCCTAGAGCTTGAACAAGAGGACGACGACGGCGATCAGATCGCCAGCCGCTCCTTCCGCTTTGCCTGCAACGGCGTGCCCTTTTTCGCCAAGGGCGCCAACTGGATCCCCGCCGACGTGTTCGCGCCGAGGGTCACCGAGGCCGACTATCGGCGGCTATTGCAGGACACCGTCGCCGCCAACATGAACATGCTCAGGGTATGGGGCGGCGGCATCTATGAGGACGACGCATTCTACAATCTCTGCGACGAACTGGGCATCTGCGTGTGGCAGGATTTCATCTTTGCCTGCGCCACCTACCCCACGTTCGATGCCGAGTGGATGGCCAACGTCCGCGTCGAGGCGGAGCAGAACGTGCGCCGTATCCGCCACCATCCCTGTCTGGCGCTCTGGTGCGGTAATAACGAGCTGGAGCAGGGCCTGGTGGACGATACATGGACCGACCGCGCCATGTCCTGGGCCGATTATTCGCGGCTGTTCGATGAGCTATTGCCCGAGGTCGTCACCCGGTTGGACCCGCAGACCGATTATTGGCCCAGCAGCCCCCACAGCCCCTGCGGCGACCGCCGTGATTTCAACAACCCGCGTTGTGGCGACGCCCACCTGTGGAGCGTGTGGCACGGCCGTCAGCCCTTTGAGTGGTACCGCACCTGCGAGCACCGCTTTAACAGCGAGTTTGGCTTTCAATCCTTCCCCGAGCCCAAGACGGCCTATAGCTATACGGCGCCCGAGGACCGCAACATCACCAGCTTTGTCATGGAGCACCACCAGCGCAGCGGCGTGGGCAACACGCTGATCATGACCTACATGCTCGACTGGTTCCGCCTGCCCTCCTCGTTCGAGAGCACCCTGTGGCTCAGCCAGATATTGCAGGGGATGGCCATCAAGTACGCCGTCGAGCACTGGCGCCGGGCCATGCCGCAGGGCATGGGCACGTTGTACTGGCAGCTCAACGACTGCTGGCCGGTGGCGAGCTGGTCCTCCATCGACGGGCCCGGACGCTGGAAGGCGCTGCACTATATGGCCCGGCGATTCTATGCGCCGCTGCTCGTCTCGGGCGTTGAGGATGTGAAGCAGGGCAGCGTCGCGATCCACGTCACCAGTGACCAGGCCGAGGCATTGGAGGCTAAAATCGTCTGGCTGATCACCGACGTGGCCGGCGAGCCGTTAGAGGCCGGCGCCGAACTGGTGACCGTCGCGCCGCGAGCCAGCGCTTGCCTGCACACGCTGGACGTGAGCGCACACCTGGCAGAGCGCGGTCCCCGCGCTCTGCTGATCTGGCTGGAGTTAGAGGTGGATGGAGAGATCGTGTCGACGAACCTGGTGACACTGGCGCGCCCCAAGCATCTTGAGCTGCCCGAGCCCACGATCCACACCGATGTAGCGGCGGTGGATGAGGGCGCCTTCGACGTGACCCTCTCTACCGACAAGACCGCGCTATGGGCCTGGCTGGAGCTGGCTGACGGCGGGCTTGATGTTCAATATGCCGACAATTTCGTCCATCTGCGCCCTGATGCGCCGATCACGATCCGCGTGATGCCCGCCGAGCCGCTGTCGGTGGAATCTTTCCGACAGCAGTTACAGGTGCGCTCGCTGATAGATACCTATGACCGCCCCAAAGATAAATTGACTGGAAGTGAGTATTGCGATGAGTAGAGCGCTTGAATCAACATCCTCGGCCGGACAAGAACGCGAGGCCGAGGCAAGTAGTGGAGTGGTGCTTGGGGGTATCACCCTCGCCCACGGTGTGTTCCATTTTCTGAATCAAAGCTTTTTGGTGATGCTGCCCGCACTGCGCGATGCCTTGGGCATTGATGCGGTACAAGTTGGCGCTATCATATCAGCCCGCGAGATCGCCTC
>SKLG01000229.1 GCA_007123335.1 Anaerolineae bacterium
AGTCGGCCCGGGCTGGCTCCAACCTCGCTCGTACTGCATCGAGCGCTCCCTTGCCCACTTCGCCATAGATCGCGTTCACCTCGCGGACGTACGTCTGCGCCCACAGGTTGGCGATATCGCGGGACAGCTCTGGATCTCCGGCAGTGGCCTTGATGGCGATCAGGTCGCTCCTGGCGACATTCTCACCCTCGACGCTCTTGAGCAACGCGAGCACGCTCCGGCTGTCGGCCGGGAGGCGGTCATGGACCTCGGATAGCACCTGCTCGGCAACGCTGGCATTCTGTACCAGCTCGGCGAAGGAGGAGATGCGTGTCGCCGCTGCCGCCGACGGGGCGTCTCTATCATCGGTGATGGTCTCGATGGCTGTCCCAAAGGAGACCTGCGTGGTCCATCTGGCCACCGCGACCAGCGCTCGGGCTTCGTAGCGTCTGGGCATGGCCACCAGCACAGCGGCTGTCCCTAAAGCCAGAACGAGGGCTGGCAAGATGACAAGATACCAACGACGCACCAGGACGTCGATGTATTGTCCGAGATCGATCTCTTCTTCCATGTCTCTTCTCTCTTGCACGATGCGCGATCAATCCTAGAGTGTGGCTGAGTATAGTCTGCCTACCCCTCGTGTCAAAGGCATACGGGGGAGCGCGATGCTGATGGAGACACCAAGCCTGACCGCCAGGGGTATATGTCGTGCATCTGGCAGGCCGAGCATGCCGGCTCAACGGCATGCTCGGTCGATCATGGTTGTCTGCTCAAACAGGCCTCTGCATTACTCGATATAGTCCATCTCCGGCCGGAGCGGCCAGCGATGCGTCTCGGGCGGCTTGACGCGGCGTGCCCAGGCGGTGAGCACCTCCTGATCGCCGATCTTTTCTTGCATGCGCGCCCATACGGCGTCGGGATCCCAGCCGTCGAGGATGACGGCGGACAGCTCGTCGAGGACCTCGCGGCAGGCCGGATCGCCGGCGCAATCGTTCAGCTCCTTGGGGTCCTCGTGCAGGTTAAAGAGCTGCGGCGGCTGCCCGTGGTAGAAGTTCAGCTTCCAGTCTCCGCGGCGCACCATGCGCTGGATGCAGCCCTCGTCGGTGCAATACTCGGTAAAGGCCGTGTCGTGCCAGGCGTCGCTCTCGCCGCGCAGGATGGGCAACAGTGTTCGCCCATGGGAGGCGGCCAACGCCGGAGCGCCCAGAGCGTCGAGGATAGTGGCGTTGACGTCCAGCGCGCTGACCACGCCGTCGTAGCGCAGTCCCTCGGGAAGGTGGCCCGGCCAGCTCATGATCAGCGGCACTCGCGCCGACTCTTCGTAAAAGGTTTGTTTCCACCACAACCCATGTTCGCCCACCTGCTCGCCGTGGTCCGAGCTATAGACGATCAGGGTGTTCTCGGCCAGCCCGTTGCGCTCCAAGGCGTCGAGCATCTGCCCCACCATGTGGTCCACCCGATCCACCAGCGCCCAGTAGGCCGTGCGGGCGCGCATCACCTCTTCCTCTGTGACCTCGACGATGCCGCAGCGCTCGCGCCACCAGCGGTGATAAGGGTGCAGATGGTCGCCCCAGGGTTCGGGATGATCGGGGGGCGGCACCTTGCCGGCGTATCGCTCATAATCCTCGCGGCGGGCGACAAAGGGCTGGTGGGGTAGCATCAAGCCCACCGAGAGAGAAAAGGGCTCGTCGAGCACGCCGGAGCGCCTGGCGACGCCCAGCTCGTTCAACCGATGCACCGTGGCGGCGGTGACGTATTCGTCGTGGACCTCATAGGCGTTCTGGCCGATGCCCGACTTTTCCAGGCTGACCCGCGCCGGCCCCTGGGTGCCGGTGAGCATGCCGTGGTCGACGCCGGGCGCGCCGCCGAGATAGTTGGGACTGTGATCGCCCACCAACCGCTCGGCATAGCCGTGAAGCTGATCAGGACCACGAGCGTGCATGCGCCCGACGAGCACCGGCCAGTATCCGGCGGCGCCCATGGCGTGGGCCATGGTAGGGATGCCCGAATCCAGCGCGTGCTCGTTGGTCCAGCAGTCGTTCTCGTGGGGATGCCGCCCGGTGAGCGTCGACATGCGCGAGGGCACGCAGATGGGCGACGGGCAATAGGCGCTATCGAATACCACGCCTTGGGCCGCCAGCCGATCGAGATTCGGCGTCTGCACCACCGGATCGCCGTAGCAGCCGGTGACAAAGGGGTTGTGCTGGTCGGAATGGATGTAGAGCAGGTTAGGGCGTTCGCCAAAGGTATAGGGCATCTCTGCGTCTCCTTCCAAGATTGGAATACTGACAGTGGCGATCTGCTGGGATAGAGCGATCATGTCTCTCGTGAGTCGTCCTAGCCTTATACTCCAGTGTCGATGGGTTGCTCATCGGTGTCAAGTTCGGACGATCCGGCAACGAGGAATCCTCGCACAAGATCCCATAATGGTGATCGAGCATCGCCTCCGATTCCCAAGACGGAGTGATCGGACGTATGATACACGATCGACCATGCTACACCGGTTCGGCGAGCTCCTCTGCATAATAGTATTGATACCAGATGCGGACCAGTGCTCTAGGGTGGTGCTCCAGCACCCAGCCAAAAGGGCGCTCTTCGATACCCGGCACCTCGGTGATTTCACACTCCTCGGCATCCTCGCGTAAAGTGAGCACAATGATCTTATTCTGGCGGTCGCGGATCAGATAGACGATGGTATCGGGATGCATGATAAGCTTGCTCCTGTCAGATGCTTGCGAATTTCTCGATGCGTTCCCTCGGTGAGCCCATCTCCTCCAGAAAGTGGAGCAGAGCGTTGTGCATGCGCTCGGCGACGTCGGCATGGTCGGCGATGACGTTATTGAGCTGATCGGGATCGTGTTCCAGGTCAAAGAGCATCGACGGCCATTCCTCCGGCGCGCAGATGTAGGACCACTTTTCGTCGCTGACGGTGAGCGGGCTGGCTACCCGATCAGGACCGGCCCAACCGTCGAAATGGGCGGCAGTGTAGCTGTACATGGTACCCAGCGGAAAGCGCCCGGAGAAGGCATAATTGTGAATGCGCGGCTTCCGGCCTTTGATCATCGGCCAGATGGATCGGGCCTGCACCGTCTCGGGGACGGACACACCCAAAAAGTCGAGGATAGTGGGCATGATGTCGGGCGGTTGAACGAGCCCGCCGATGCGCTCCCCGGCGCCCATGCCGTCGGGGTGGCGGATGATGAGCGGCACCCGCGCCGTGGGCTCATAGATAGTGCCCAGCTGGCCGCCGGGCTTGCCTTCCAGGCCGTGATCGCCAAAGAGGTGGCCATGGTCGGTCATGTAGACAATGAGCGTGTTGTCCTTCAAGCCCAATCGGTCTACCGTGTCGATGAGGTGGCCTACCCAAGTGTCGCATAACGTCACCTCGCCAGCGTAGAGGGCGCGGACATGATTGAGCTCATCGGCGGTCATATAGTCGCAATGGCCATACTGCGGAAAGATGATGTGCTGCCCGTCGTAACCGGGTCGGTCGTAACGCTGCAGATAGTGGGCGGGCGGATCAAAGGGCTCGTGAGGATCCCAGGTATCCACCCACAAGAAGAAACCATCCTGCGAGGCGTTCTCCTCGACCCAACGGGCGGCGGCGCGCAGTGTGCGGGCGGCGAGGTAATCCTCCTCGTGCAGCCGGTCGCGCTGGTTTCGCAGGTATTGCTGGGTGCCGTCAACACGGCGCACCTTGTGCTTGTCGGCCGGCACGGGGGTGGGTACGCGTGGATCGGTGATATAGCGGTCGCCGAGCTGGCCGCGAATCCAGTCCCAGGCGTCATACCCGCGCGTAAAGTTGTACTCGTTATTGCCTATGGGCGGTGTGTCGAAAAAGAGAGCCGTGGTATAGCCCGCGCGTTTGAGCACCTCAGGCAGAATGACGTCATTTGGCTCCAGAGGCTGCCAGCCACGGTAGCAAAAACCATAACGTCCGGTGTAGAGGTCCGTGCGGTTAGGAACGGTAGGGTAGGAGGCGATATAATACCGCTCAAAGAGCATCGACTCGGCCGCCAACTTGTCCAGACACGGCGTGTGAATAAAGGGTTCGCCGGCGTGACCAGGGCGCTCCCAGGGCGCGGGGACGCCGTAGGCGTTCACGTGGTCGCGCCGTAACGAGTCATTCATGATCAGGATGACATTGCGTTTCATAATCTCTCCTCGCGAAAGGGACTGGCAGGATATTTGAGCGATTACGCCCAAGGCAGAAAAGGCCTCTTTGTATGTCACTTCTACAGTATGAACGCCCATGATGCGTCGTGTCAAGAGCAACGCTCATGCGGGTTGCGCCCGACTGTGCTCAGCTCTATACCATTGGCGCTCGCGCAGCCAGCGACGTTGGCAAGTTCACGCGTCGCGAGGTACACTGGTCCAAAAGACTCGCCTCCACACTCGCGCTTATGGCAAGGAAGGTTCAGATGCCAGACACAGCCACACGCACGCGAACGGTGCCCGCGGCCGTCGATGCTTTCAAAGAACTCGTCGGATCATACACCGCGACTGGCGCCATCGATGACGTACAGCCGCCGATATCTCTGCTGCTGCATCTGGTGCAGATGCATACTGCCGGCTGGAAGCTGGATATCCATGATGTGGCGGCGCTCTCGGGGATATCTGCGCTCGCCATCTACCCCGGCAACGCCTTGAGCGGGGAGGCCCACGCCCTGATCGAGCCGGAACGTCGGCTGGCTAAAGCCACCGGCTTTGGCTACGAGTGGCTGCCTTTTGCCGACGTCGAGGAGGCCTGGCTCATCGTGCGTCGGTGCGTCAACGCCGGGCGCGCTGCCAGAGCGCGCAACGAGGCGGCGCTACTCCTGGCGGGCTATGAGGAGGGAGAGGAGCCGGCCGCACGGCGCATCCATGTCCTGGGTGACGGTGAGGCTGCTGCCACATGGTGGACTTGTGAGGAGTTTGGCACATGGGTCGAGAGGATGGCGAGGGAGGGCGCGTCATCCCTGGGCCGCTATACGACCCATATCATTGCCCAATCCCCTGCGACGGTGGCTCGCCGCGTGATCAACGACCTGGTCGCCTGGAGCGCCGCGCCGCCCGATGCCATCCGCCAACGCTATCCCGACATCGTCTGTGGATTACAGGCTATCTCGGATTACGCTGATTACGCTGATGGGGCGCGGGTCTCTGACCCGCGTCGAGGAGCTGGTCAGAGACCCGCGCTCCAGGATG
>SKLG01000374.1 GCA_007123335.1 Anaerolineae bacterium
ACCCTGGGCGTGGGCACAAAGGCCGGCAGCGGCGGCACGTTGGTCAGCAGATGATACATCATCGCCCCAAGGCCATAGATATCGGCCCGCGCATCGGTCTGCGCCTTGCCCCACTGCTCCGGCGCGGCATAGTTCTCCGAGCCCATGGTCACCGTGTCGCGCCGCTTGCCTAATTTGTACGTCCGTGCGATGCCAAAGTCAATGAGCTTGACCTGGCCGGCCAGCGTCACCATCACGTTGCTGGGCTTCATGTCGCGAAAGATCACCGGATCGGGCCGGGTATGCAGGTAGGTCAACACGCCGCAGATCTGCGCGGCGTAATCCAGCACCTCGGCCTCTAGCAGTGGCGCTTTGGCCCGCTCAAGCCGCTTCTCCAGTGACTCGCCATAGATAAACTCCATCACCAGGTAGGAGCGGGTGCCCTCTTCGAAATAAGCCGTCACCCGTGGCAGGTTGGGGTGGCTGAGCCGCACCAAAATATTGGCCTCCTGGGCGAAGAGCTGCCGCCCCTCCTCCACGGTGTGGACATCCTCGGCGTCGGGGCGCAATTCCTTCATCGCCCAGGTGCGCTCTCCGCCGTCGGGCAACGCCTCGCGGACCTCATACACCCAGGCCATGCCCCCACCCGCCACCAGCCGCGCGATGCGGTAGCGGCCTTTGAGGATCGTTCCCACTGCCAACGGTTTCGTATCCATCATCACCCATCAATATATCCGGATTATCCTCGCCCCGCACCGGCGCAACGGCGCAATCGCCAAAGCCCTTTTGGCAGACCCAAGCTGGCCAGCCGGTCACTCTATTTACGCAGAGCGCAACCATAAGGTTGCGTCGCATCAAGGACGCGCCGCTTGCCACCGCGTCACCCGGCATCTACAATGCCGTCCATCTTATTGTACCCTCTTTCATCGAAATAGCACGGAGGAACGATGATGGCCACCGGTACGCTCCCTATGGCGCCCGATTTCTGTCTCACCGACACGGCCGACCGCATGGTGTGCCTTGACGATTATCGCGGGCGCTCGCATGTGGTGCTGGTCTTTGCACGAGGCTTTGCTTGACCCTTCTGCCGCCGGCATCTGGCGCAGTTGCGCGCAGACTATCAACAATTCGTAGAGCGTGAGGCCGAGATCCTGGTCATCGGCCCCGACGGGCCGCGAGCCTTCAAGCGGTATTGGGACGAAAACGACATGCCCTTTGTCGGGCTGGCCGACCCCAAGCACACGGTGGCCGATCTCTATGAACAGGAAGTGAACCTGCTCAAGCTCGGCCGCATGCCCACCATCCTGATCGTGGACAAGGAGGGGCGCATCCAGTTCCGTCACGATGGCGCTTCGATGCGCGACATCCCCGACAACAACACGCTGCTGGAGCTGCTCGACGGCCTCGGCCATAGCAATACTTGAACCAAAAGGCGTTCATTGGCCGCCAATTGACAGGACCGGCGAGAGCGTGTTATCTTGCCGCAAGCTTATGAGGGAGAGAGAATCTATGAACGCACCTATTCGTGTGGCCGTCACCGGAGCGGCCGGCAACATCGGTTATGCCCTTGTCTTTCGCATTGCCAACGGGGATCTCTTTGGCCCCGAGCAACCCGTTATCCTGCACCTGTTAGAGATCCCTCCGGCGATGAAAGCGCTGGAGGGGGTGGCCATGGAGCTGGAGGACGGCGCCTTTGACCTGCTTGAAGACATGGTGCTGAGCGACGACGCCGAGACCGCCTTTGACGGCGTGAACTGGGCGTTGCTCGTCGGCGCCCGCCCGCGCAGCAAGGGGATGGAGCGCGCCGACCTGCTAGAGGCCAACGCGGCCATCTTTGTGACCCAGGGAAGCGCGCTCAACGCCCGCGCCGCGACGGATGTCCGCGTCGCCGTGGTGGGCAACCCGGCCAATACCAATTGCCTGGTGGCCCAACTCCACGCGCCCGATATCCCCCCCGAGCGATTTACCGCCATGACGCGCCTCGATCATAATCGGGCCAAGAGCCAGTTGGCGCAACGGGCCGGCGTCTCGGTGACCGAGGTGACCCGGGTGACGATCTGGGGCAACCACAGCAGCACCCAGTATCCCGACGCCTATCACGCGCGAATTGGCGGGCGACCCGCCGCCGAGGTGATCGGCGACGACGCCTGGATCCGCGAGACCTTTATCCCCACGGTGCAACAGCGCGGCGCCGCCATCATCGAGGCTCGGGGACAGAGCAGCGCGGCCAGCGCGGCCAATGCCTTGATCAACCATGTGCAGAACTGGTACGGCGGCACCCCAGCGGATGATTGGGTCAGTATGGCCGTACCCAGCCCCGGCGCCTATGGTGCCCCGGAAGGGGTCATCTTTGGCTATCCGGTAACCGTCGAGGATGGCGAGTATCGCATCGTGGAGGGGCTCGCCCTGTCGGCCTTTGATCGCGAGCGCCTCCGCGTCACCAGTGAAGAGTTGCTGCAGGAGCGCCACGATGTGCTCCAGGTGCTGGGGCGCTAGGCGCTGCTAGGATTGGAAAAAGCACGAGGACGACACCATCGTCGTCCTCAAGTCGAACCTTATATAGAGGACGAACCATCTCGTTCGCCCTCTCTCATGTTCTTACGTATCGGCGGGAGCAGGGGCCGCCACCCGTCCGGTCTTGGCGCTATCCTTTTTCAACGTCGCCAGCGTTACCTCCTCAGCCTCCCTCTCCAGCAGCCCCTCAGCGTAGAGCACTTCTTTGAGGGCCTGGATGCTCACCTCGACCATGTCAGGATCGGGCTCGCGGGTGGTGAGACGCTGTAGCGCCAGACCCGGCGCCGCCAGCACTCGGGCGATAACGCTTCGCTCATAGTACTTGGATGCCAGCTTGATACACTCGTACGAGATACCGGCCACCACCGGAATGAGCACGAGGCGCGACAGCAGGCGCCATACTAGTGGAACACGACCAATAAAGAGTGAAAGCAGGATAAAGATTAGCAACACGATGAGCAAGAACCCAGTGCCACAACGGGTATGCGCTCGCGAATAGGCCATCACGTCTTCTGTATTCAGGGGCGCGCCATGCTCATAAGCGCTGATCGTCTTGTGCTCGGCGCCATGATAGGCAAAAACACGCCGGATATCGGGGAGGAAGCTAATTCCCCACACATAGAGCACAAAGATGCCCAGCCGTATGACACCCTCGACCAAGTTGCTAAAGAGCGGGGAGGTGATGTGGCGGTCCGCCGTGCTAACCAAAAAGACGGGCAGTAAAAAGAAGAGCCCTATGCCAAAGGCGACGGATGCCGCTACCGTCGCCCAGCCCAATGGACCGGAGAACTGGATATCCTCCTCCTCGGACAGGGCTACATCAGCGGACCAGATTAATGCGCGCATGCCCAGCCCCAGCGCATCCCATAAAGTAACCAGGCCACGGAAAAAGGGCCATTTGGAGACGCGGCTGCGATAGATGGACTGCGGTAGGGGCTCGCGATGGCTGATGATGGCGCCCGAGGGATGCCGCACGCATACGGCCATCTCGCGCTCGCCACGCATCATCACGCCTTCCATCACCGCCTGCCCACCATAGTTGATTTCTGGCATTATCGATTTCCTCTCAATAAGTATGGCGTGCCCCAAGGCGCGCCTTGTACATCGCTATACTCAAGATCTCCATCAATAAAAAGACAGAGTGTCTCCACCCTGCCTCGTATTGGTTGATTGGCGCGAGCGCGAGAAGTTGCTATTCGTTCTGAGCAGTCTCTTCGGTATCGATCGGTTCCACCTCGTCTTCGTCAACGATCTCCACCAGCTGTCGAGCACGGCGACGCTCAGCCCGAGCAGCCTCTCGCTTGGCAGCCTCTTCGCGCATCTGCTCTGCCTCTTCCATACGCCGGGTAAAGCGCTCGACCTGACCACCACGATCAAGGAGTCGCTGCATTTGACCGGTGTAAAAGGGATGACAGGCGCTGCACGTATCGGTGCTCAAGCTTTCTTGCGTAGAGCCGGTCTTCCAGGTGTTGCCACATGCGCAGGTCACGGTGGCCTCGGGATAGTATGTGGGATGAATATCCTTCTTCATGCTAACCCCTCTCCGGATAGACCGATACCTGCTTTTTGGTCCTGGTCTTGTTCTCGAATTTCACATAGCCGTCGATCTTGGCGAACAACGTATAGTCCTTGCCGCAACCGACGTTCTCTCCGGGATGAACGCGCGTACCCCGCTGACGTATGATAATGGAGCCAGCCGGGATCAGCTCGCCGTCATAACACTTGACGCCCAGACGTTTTGATTCACTATCGCGAACATTGGCGGTGCTGCCGCCACCTTTTTTATGAGCCATGATCCATCTCCTCGAACCTGACTATGCGTCGATTTGGTCAATGCGCAAGCGCATATACGGTTGGCGATGGCCGATCTTGCGGCGATAGCGCTGCTTGGCACGATATTTAAAGACAATGACCTTGTCCGCCCTGGCCTGATCCAGCACCGTTGCCATCACCTTGGCGCCCTCGACCACGGGCTGCCCTATTTTGACGTCATCACCATCGGATAGCATCAACACCCGATCCAGCTCGACGGTATCACCTACCTCAGCCGGGAGCAGCTCGACATCGATCGTCTGCCCGACCTGGACCTTGTACTGTTTGCCTCCGGTCTCTACAACCGCATACATGGTACACCCTCCGGGGACCTTATCCATAGTTGCACGGGGCGCTCCAGTGGCCCCCGATCTTTGCAAGAGCTGATTATACCGCCTAGGCCGCCGGCTGTCAAAAACCGGCATATTCACGAAAACCGCCTCCCAAATGGGGTATACGGGCTCGAACCCCTCTTGGGAGGCGGACGATGGCAACGTGCGATCGCCTCATCCGGCGATTCTAGCCGCCGCCTTTGATGGCGCCGGACATGATGCCCGAGATCAGCTGCTTCTGGAAGGCGAAAAAGACCAGGAGCAGCGGTAGGGTGGCCAACGTGCTGCCGGCGAACATGAGCGAATAGCGCGGCGCCGTGAGCTGCGTCGCCCGAAAGTTTGCCAACGCCAGCGGCGCGGTGATCTTTTTCGGGTCCGACAGAATCAGCAGCGGCCCGAGGAACATGTTGGAGGCGTTCACAAAGTTCAGAATGCCCAGCACCGTCATCCCTGGGGTGACCACCGGCAACACGACACGCAGAAACGCGCCAAAGGTCGAGCAGCCGTCGAT